>CATLZI010000026.1 GCA_950063125.1 uncultured Porticoccus sp.
CCATGGGCGCGGACGTGCCACACAATCGCTTGACCTACTGGGTACTGGAAACCTTGCGCGAACGGTCCGTAGCACGCGCGTCCAATGGTATCCAGGTGCCCGCCGATCTGGATTCACCCGAACGCCTGCTGAACGGCGGAGCGGACTACAATGACATGTGCTCGGGCTGCCATCTCAAGCCCGGCAAAACCCAAAGCGATTTCACCTTGGGGCTGTACCCCGCGCCGCCCGATCTCACGGAAGTCCATGACACACACGGCGGTGACGCCGAGGCAGAGGATCGGCGCCGGTTCTGGATCATCAAGCACGGCATCAAGGCCTCCGGCATGCCGGCCTGGGCGCCCGGGCACGACGACGAGCGCATCTGGAATCGGGTGGCATTCTTGAAGCGCCTGCCGGAACTGTCGCCGGAGCAGTATCAGATTTTGACGGCTCGCGGCGACAATAATCAGGACCATCACTGATGTGAGGTCGGCCTGCTTTACTCACCACGCAAGAATCCGGGGGGATCATGCCCGAAGATAAGGATAGAACGAGCCACTACAGGGAAGGCAGCCTGACCTTATGGGGCACCGTCATGCTGGGAACCGGCGTCATGATCGGCGCCGGTATCTTTGCGCTGACCGGGCAGATGGCCCAGATGACGGGCGTGCTGTTTCCGCTGGCGTTTCTGGCCGCAGCCGTGATTGTCAGCTTTAGCGCCTATTCCTACATCAAAATTTCCAATGCCTATCCGTCGGCCGGTGGCATCGGCATGTATCTGCACAAGGCCTATGGCGATCGCCTGCCGACGGCGTTCAATGCCCTGCTGATGTACTTCTCCATGGTGATTGCCCAAAGCTTCCTGGCAAGAACGTTCGGATCCTACACCATGCAGCTGTTCGGTGGCGATGAGAGCGGGCGTATGGTGCCGATCCTGGGGGTTTCTCTCCTGTTGGTCGCCTTTGTGATCAATCTGATGGGCAACCGCCTTATCGAGAGTGTTGCGTCGTTCATCGGTATTCTGAAAATTGGAGGCATTCTGATTTTTGGTGTCGTGGGCGTCTGGATTGCCGATAGCATTTCCGTCGATTTCTCCAGCCCGGGAGAGGCCGGAACCCTGGGCAATTTCCTCGGTGCGACCGCGCTCGGGATATTGGCGTTCAAAGGTTTCACAACGATTACCAACAGTGGCTCGGAGGTGAAAGACCCGCACCGCAACGTGGGGCGTGCCATCGTGATTTCCATTGCCGCGTGCGTGGTGATCTATACCCTGGTGGGCTTTGCCGTGGCCAGCAACCTGTCGCTCTCTGAAATTATTGAAACCCGTGACTATTCACTTGCCGCCGCGGCCCGACCGGCGCTGGGGGAATACGGCGTGTGGTTTACGGTGGCCATCGCCATGATGGCCACCGCCGGCGGCATTCTCGCCAGCATCTTTGCCGTTTCGCGCATGCTGGCCATGTTGACGGAAATGAAACTGGTTCCTCACCGTCACTTTGGCATGCCGGGTAGTATCCAGAAGCACACGCTGGTGTACACCGTAGTGCTGGGGCTTTTGCTAACCGCCTTCTTTGACCTGTCCCGAATCGCAGCGCTGGGAATCATCTTCTACCTGATCATGGATATCGCCATCCATTGGGGCGTACTGCGTTACCTCCGTGACGATATCGATGCCAGGGCATGGGTGCCGAGTGTGGCAATCGTCCTGGACATGCTGGCGTTGGGCGGCTTTCTGTGGGTCAAGGCGACCACCGATCCGTTCGTGATTGGCGTGGCAGTCGCAAGTATGGCCCTGATAGCAGTGGTGGAGTTGATTTTCCTCAAAATACGGCCTGAACATCATGTGCACAATCACTGAGGGATTCGATCTGAAATCCGGAGACAGAGTCCAGCGACTGTATTGGGACGATAAAGGACCATCGCACTATTAACAATCTCCACCGGAGAACCGATCATGGAAATTAAAACCTTTTTCGATCTGATCGACTGGACGCGAAAGTTGCATGAAAATCTGGCGGAATGCCTGGTGCATTGCGCTCCGCAATATGCCGATCAACGAACTTCACTGCTGCTGGATTATCTGGTAAAGCATGAAAAGACTGTGGCGCAGCTCATTCACCAGTTGGAAGGAACCTCCAGCTTAAAAGTGCTGAACGCGCACTGTGACGAATACCTGGACCAGCGTCCTTTTTTGCGACATCAGCATAGGGGTGAAGATTTCGTGACGCTAAACCCCGATGAAATCATGAAAATGTTGGTGCAGGAACACGAGCAGATTATCGAACTCTACCGTCACTTGTATTGGCATGCCGAAACAATATCCGCACAAGATATACTGAAACAACTGTTGGAACTGGAAGAACACCAAGCGATGAAAATCGCTCAGGTGATAGAATGAATATAAACAGGACGGCTGTTGTCCCACGTTTCTTTTGTGTTGAAAGGTTTCACCTTCGCATCCAGCGTAAGGGTAATAAAAGCCGGAGGCGGGATCCATGCGTTATCTTCCCTTGCTACTTACTTTTGTCTTATTGATTGCTGCCACAATATTGCCCTTTGTCGCGTACCGGCCCAGTCATCACTGGAGCATCCTGCTTTTTCTGGTCATTGCCGCCATTGGTATCTGGGATTTGTTGCAGCGCCGACATACCTTGCTCCGCAACTACCCGTTGATCGGCCACTTCCGCTGGTTGGCGGAGGCGATACGGCCACAAGTCCGTCAATATTTCGTCGAATCGGGCACCGACGGCCGGCCGTTCGACCGCAATGAGCGCTCGGTTATCTACGAGCGCGCCAAAGAGACCGCCGGTGTCGTCCCGTTCGGCACCGAACTCGATGTCACCGCCGAGGGTTACGAATGGATCGGCGCCTCGTTGGCTGCACCTGGCCAGAAATCGCCCTCATCACTGCGTGTCACCGTCGGTGGGCCGAATTGTTCGAGCCCCTACTCTTGTTCGGTATTCAATATTTCGGCGATGAGTTTTGGTGCTTTGGGACAAGCCGCTATACGGGCTCTGAACAAAGGGGCTGCTATGGGTGAATTCGCCCACGATACTGGCGAAGGCGGCATCAGCATGTACCATAAGGAGTTTGGGGGCGACCTGATCTGGGAGATCGGCACCGGTTATTTCGGATGCCGTAATCGTAACGGCCGATTTGACCCCACACAATTTGCCGACCAGGCTGCCCTGCCACAGGTAAAGATGATTGAGATAAAATTGTCACAAGGGGCCAAGCCCGGCCACGGCGGAGTGCTCCCCGCCGCCAAGGTAACCGACGAGATCGCGAGGGCACGAGGTGTCGACGCCCATCAGGATTGCCTCTCCCCCGACCACCACTCCGCGTTCACCACCCCACGAGAGCTGATCCACTTTATTACCGAATTGAGAGAACTGTCAGGTGGAAAACCGATTGGCATTAAATTGTGTATAGGCCATCGTTGGGAGTTTTTGGCTATCTGCAAGGCGATCGTTGCTGAAGGCACCGGACCGGATTTTGTCGTCATCGACGGCGCGGAGGGCGGAACCGCGGCTGCGCCCATGGAATTTCCCGATCACGTCGGCATGCCACTGCGAGAAGGTTTGGTGTTTGCTCACAACGCATTGCTTGGGTATGACTTGCGGGATAAAATTCGGCTCGCCGCCAGCGGAAAAATTATCACGGGGTTTCGACTGGCGGCCAACCTGGCGCTCGGTGCGGACTGGTGCAATTCGGCGCGGGGTTTCATGTTTTCCCTGGGTTGCGTGCAGTCGCTGAAATGCCACACCAACCGCTGCCCGACAGGGATCACCACGCAGAGTCGCACTCGCCAGCGGGGATTGGATATCGCGGACAAATCGCAACGGGTAGCGAACTTTCACCGTGAGACCGTGACCACCCTCGGGCAGATCATGCGAGCTGCCGGTATTTCCGAACCTTCGGAACTCCAGCCCCACCACTTGTATCGGCGCTTATCGGCCACAGAAATACGGCGCTTCGACGACCTTTATCCCACAGTGGCTCGGGGAAGCCTTCTGAAGGACCCGCCACGCGATTGGGTTGCGGGCTGCCGGGAAGCCTGTGTCGACAGTTTTCAGCGCGCCGGATGATCCTGGTCCGCCGGGGCGGGCAAGTCAAACAGTTGAAGCATGCTCTGGTATACACTGCAGTGCTGGGCTCGTATTTTCCTGAAAATCTCGGCGCGGGCGAGACAGACCGAGCACGAGGAACCGCATGCACACCACCACTAAAACTTGGGACTAGAACCGAGGACCACACCATAATGGAGAATCATATGCTGGGTAACACAATGTGGGCGGGACACTGGCTGTGGATGCTGGTGGTCGCCGTTGTCGTCGTCATTCCGGTCTGGCGTATCTGCCAGCGCACAGGCTATCCGGGTTGGATGGGACTCCTGATACTGTTTCCCGTCGTTAATCTCCTTTTCCTGTATTTCATAGCATTTACGGCCTGGCCGGCGGATAAAGCCGGGGGAGCATAATGGCTGAGCACCGGCATGCTCACTTACCGCCGCCGGCCGATAAGGCCACTTGTTGGAATCATCGAGGATAGATTCAGTATGGAAGTCAAAACATTTTATAATCTGATCGAATGGACCCGTGAATTACACGCGAAATTGGCAACATGCCTCGCCCATTGTGCTTCCCGTCACGATGATGAGCGGGCCTCAATGCTGCTTGAGTATCTGGCGTCTCACGAAACCGAAATGGAGAAAATGGTTGCGGCCTTCGAGCGGCAGGCCGATCCTAAGGCTGTTCACACATATGTGTATGATTACATACCCCATAATCCCATTACGACACATCTGGTTTGTGATGATCACTACGCCAAGCTGGATGCCGGTGCGATCAGTACGGAAGTCTTCGATTTTCACGAGCAAATTATCGATCTTTACCAATCGCTCGTGGGTAAGGCGGAAATTCGGGAAGCCGCGGAACTTGTGCAATCACTGCTGGCTATGGAAGAACACGAAACCAAGCGCTTGGTCCGGCAGATAGAGCGAATGGACGACCTGTAGGCAGAGAAAAGGGCCCTCATCAATCGAGGTGACCGTCGGAATGTGTATCCAGCTTAGCCAAGCGCCAGATTAGTCACAACAACCACGGCCCCCTGTATGCAGTGACGCAATGAGCGGGCACGTGATATCGCCCTCATGTACATGGCATCGATCGACCATTTCCTGCAATGCCGTTTCAATTTTTTTCAGCCTGTTGATCTTCTCCCTTACATTCCGCAATTTATCCTCGGCAAGCGCGCTGGCTTCCTGACAATGGGTGCCATCTTCCAGCCGAAGCAGGTTGGCGATTTCATCGAGGCTGAAGCCCAGCCGTTGCGCCGTTTTCACGAACGTCAATCGGTCAATATCGGCGGAGCCATAGCGCCGGATGCCGCCTGGAGGACGCTCGGGTATGGCTACCAGGCCCCGGCGCTGGTAATAGCGGATGGTTTCGACATGCACCTGAGCCGCCTTCGCCAAACCGCCGATGGTCAGTGAGTTTACTGTGTTCTGCATATGACTTGACTCCGTAGCCAACTACGGAAGTAACCTTACGCCAACAGCCAATGTCATGAAAGGAGCAAGCGATATGTCATCACAGAAATCCGGGCGTGCTCCCCTGGCAGTCGGAGGAATTGCCGGGGTCCTGGCATCAATCTGCTGTCTCGGGCCTCTGGTACTGATTACCCTGGGCGTCTCCGGCGCCTGGATCGGTAACCTGACCGTTTTGGAGCCCTATCGGCCACTATTTATCGGCATTGCGCTGGTCGCCATGTTCTTTGCCTGGCGCCGAATCTTTCGGCCTCCGAAAAGCTGCCAGCCGGAGGATGCCTGCGCCGCCCGACAAGTTCGGTTGGCCTATAAGGTGTTCTTCTGGGTGGTATCGGTGCTGATACTGATCGCTTTGGTCTTCCCCTACGTCCTGCCCTGGTTTTATTGATTGGAGACTGACTTATGAAAATGCGTTTCGTGCCAATTTTACTCACAGTCCTGCTCAGCCTGCCCTCTTGGGCCGCTATCCAGACGGTAACGCTGTCGGTACCCAGCATGACTTGTGCCGCCTGTCCTCTCACCGTCAAAGCCGCGCTCAACAAGGTGGAAGGTGTTTCCCGTGCCGAGGTGAGCTACCCGGAGCGTGAGGCGGTGGTCACTTTCGACGATAACCTTACCTCTGTGAAGGCCCTGACCGAAGCGACCACCAAGGCGGGATATCCATCTACCCTGAAATCGAAAGCGGACCGGGAGTGACCATGAAAAATACGCAGAGCCTGCACATTGCCGTGATCGGCAGCGGTGGCGCGGCCATGGCCGCCGCCCTGAAGGCGGCCGAGCGCGGCGCCCGAATCACCCTGATCGAGCGCGGTACCATCGGTGGCACCTGCGTAAATATCGGCTGTGTGCCCTCAAAGATTCTGATTCGCGCGGCGCATATCGCTCATCTTCGCAAGGAGAGCCCTTTTGACGAGGGTATCAGCGCCCAGAGGCCGACGGTGGATCGGGAGAAACTACTCCGGCAACAGCAGAGCCGAGTCGATGAACTTCGGGATGCCAAATACGAGAGCATTCTGCGTGACCATTCGGCCATTACCGTTCTGCACGGGGAGGCTAGATTTGTCGACGCCCAGCAGCTGACGGTCACCCTGAATGAGGGCGGCGAGCGGACCGTTCACTTTGACCGTGCCTTCATCGGTACCGGCGCGCGTCCAGCAGAGCCGCCAGTACCGGGGCTGGCGGACACACCTTACCTGACCTCCACCAGCGCCCTGGCACTGGAAACGGTGCCTGAACGGCTGGTCGTGATCGGCGCCGGATTTGTCGCGCTGGAGCTGGTCCAGGCCTTCGCAAGGTTGGGCAGTAAAGTGACGGTGCTGGCTCGCAGCCGACTGCTCTCGAGTGAAGATCCAGCCATTGGCGAAGCGGTGGAAGCCGCATTTCGCCGTGAGGGCATCGAGGTGCTCAAGCAGACCCAGGCGAGCCGTGTGGCCTACACCAATGAATTCATGCTGGAGACCAACACCGGAACACTGCGCGCGGATCAACTGCTGGTGGCCACCGGACGCACGCCCAACACCGAGGCGTTAAACTTGGAAGGCATCGGCGTGAAAACCGCCGGTGGTGCCATTCAGGTGGATGAGTATCTGCAAACTACGACACCGGGCATCTATGCCGCCGGTGACTGCACCGATCAACCGGAGTTTGTCTATGTCGCCGCCGCCGGGGGCAACCGGGCGGCCGTCAACATGACCGGAGGCGAAGCCACCCTTGATCTCAGCGCCATGCCGGCGGTGATGTTTACCGAGCCTCAGGTGGCCACCGTAGGCCTGAGCGAGGCTCTGGCGCAACAGCAGGGCTACACTGTGGATACCCGAATACTGGAACTGGAAAATGTGCCGCGGGCACTGGTCAACTTCGACACCCATGGTTTTGTCAAGATGGTGGCTGACCACGATTCGGGTCGGTTGCTGGGCGTGCAGGCGGTGACCGCAGAAGCGGGTGAGCTGATCCAGACCGCCGTGATGGCGATTCGGGCCAGGATGACCGTGCAGGAAGTGGGTGATGAATTGTTCCCTTACCTGACCATGGTAGAAGGGCTCAGGCTCTGTGCCCAGACCTTCACCAAAGATGTGAAACAGTTGTCTTGCTGTGCTGGATAAGATTAACAAGTGTCCAGCTGTTTCAGTGCCTTGGCTACTTCATCCGCCTTGAGGATGTTTTAGTCCCATCGCCTCACGGTTTAAAAGAGACGTTTTCTGATTAATCTTTAAGGAGCAAAGGCGCAAAGCCGCCGCCGGGCGTACGAAAATTGGTGGTCTGTCCCCGATACAGCCTTGCCGCAGCCAGGAGCAGGGTGCCGCGATAGGTATACAGGCGCACGTCAACCTTTAGCTTCTCCCGCTCACCATCGACCAGAACCAGGCGCTCGGAAGGCGGCACATAGGCCTGAGCGATATAGTCGCTTTCGAGAATCCGGGCAAAGGTGCTTTTGGTGAGCTTGCTGCCCCGGTACACGCCCTTGCTGCCGTGGCCGGCCACCGGTTTGAAGAACCACTGTCGCCGTTCCCGCCACAGATCCTCGCCGTTACTGGCGGTGACCTGTACGGTGCGTGGAATGCCACGGCGGAGTAATTGGGCGTTTTCAGGGCTCAAACCCCAACCCATAAGCGTTGTGTGATCCGACAATACCGCCAGGTTGCGCTTGTCCGCCAACAGGGCATGGACAAAGGGGTTGGGGGTTATGACGGCGCCGCCGTCCAGCCAGGCCGAACGCAAGGCGGCGTGTTCGGGGGTTTCGAGCCCGAAGTCGACCAATCGGTTGTAAACCAGGTCGATTCGCTTGTCGCCAGCGTATAACGCGCCCGCCGCATATTTGAGATCAGTGGGGGTGAGTATGACGGTATCGATACCCTTGTTGCACAAGAGCTGCTGCGCCAGCCGGAACTCGGGGTAGAGATGCTGTTCCTCAGGCTTGTCATCGACGATCGCTATGCTCTGCGGGCGTCCACTGCCCCGCTGGGCGCGCCATTCACTTTCGAACTGGGCGATCACTGCGGTGTCGAAGTCTTCGGCCCAGGAGGCTCGCGTAGCGCCACCGCAGCAGGGCAGTTGGGCCCGTGCCAGCACGGCATTGAGGAACGCGCCCCCCGCGTTGGTATTGACCTCGATCAGTCGGGGTCCCTCCGCGCCGAGGTGGAAATCATAGCCCATAAAGGCACCTGTGGGTCCGGGGTTGATCATGGCATTCTGCGGGGCCCAGGACAGGACCCGTCGCCGATAGTCGGGGAGGGCGGCAGCGGCCTCCAGAGCCTGGACGATGGCCAGCATATGGTCCAATTCCTGACCGGGAACGAAGACAGCGGCATTGGAAAAGAGTTGCTGCCAGGCCGTGCTGGACAGGATTTCGCCGGCGTTGTCCCCCAACTGACTGGCAAGATTGGCAACGATTGCTGGCCGATCGAGGGTGACGCAGAGACAGTGCCGGTTCAGCCTTTCCGCTTCTGTCTGTTCCGGCGTATCATCGGTTGGTTGCAAGAGCTGTCCTCGATTTACTTTTGCGCTGGCCTCTTCATACCGTCTGAGCCCTGCGCTCTTTGCTAACTGCTTTTATCGGATTGGTCATGACGAGCATTGGTCATTGTTGGCCTGTCTGCTCTGCCGGGCACAACGGCGTGACGCAATTCGTAGGCGATGCTCAGACTGAGAACCGTTCTGACCAGGATAACGGCGGCCAGAAGTGCGATGCTTTCCAGTGACGGGGTATGGAGCGTGGCGAGAATGTCAGCTGCAATCAGAAATTCCAGAGCCAGAACCAGGCGCTGCCCGAGTTGCAACCGTACCGGTTCTACATCTTCACGCACGCCGCTATGGTGCCAAGCACGTACCAGATCGTAGAGAGACAGGCCAACCGCGCCGATTATGATGACGCCGCCAATTCCCTCAAGAACCAGCACAGTAACGTGTAGCAACATTTCCATAATATCAACTCCTGGCGGAAGATCTCAGTGATGCTTGTACCAACCTACGCCCTTGATGTCGTTCCAATCGTTGGTTTTATGACAGAGAAAGCATTGGGAAACTTCCGCGTGCATCACGTTGGCAACCTTCATTGAAACCATTTTGAAGTGTCCCATGTAATGGCTGGGCGGCGCCTGATGACATTGCGCACAGTCGGTGGACGTCGCTGACGGATGACTAAACTCGGGTACGCTCCAGGCTGTTGTCGAGTGGCAGGACGCGCAATCCGAACCAAACAGTGTGCGATGCGGATCCTGATTGGAATGACAGCCCGCGCAGTCTAGACCTGCTTCCCCCTCTGTTATTCGCGAGTGTGCCAGCCTAATGTTGCTACGCTGAATGCGCTCATTGACTGGGATACTTTCCATGGCAATTCTCGCCAACACTTCATGATCCATCGGTATGGACTGTCGATCACTATCCATGTGCTCGATATGGCAGCTGCGGCAATTGCCGATATCGGCATGGAAAGCCGTGGACTGGGTGGCCAAAATCCCCTGATTGTTGGCGTGACAGACAATGCAGTTGGCCGCTTCCGGCCCCTTGACGGTGGTATGGCACGCGGCGCAGTCATGTTCCAGGAAGGAATGACCTGACGACAGAGGCCCTGGACTTGCCATGCGTTGCCAGGCAGTGGCTTCCAGCAGGGATGACCGTTCACCACCCGGGTGAGGCTTCCCCAAGTAGACCCAGAAAAAGAGGGCAGTCGCGATTGCCACGGCAGTGATCAGGTACGGCCAGAGCTTCATGTGAACCACCTCAACCCGAAATGAATGCCCGCCCAGACATGCAGGGCAAGCAGTCCGTAAAGCACGAAGGCAATGGTAATGTGAAACCTGAGCCACCACGTGAAAGCCGTCTTGAAAAATTCATGCATCTTGATGGCGTACTCAATCTCTGCCATGGCATCCGCCAGTGCGAGAGCGCGTACCGGTGCTGGACTCTCTTGCTGAATTCCCTCCCGCAACAACAACATGTCTGCAATCCAACGTGTGAACAGTCCAGAGAACGGGCGGAGCATGGATGCCTGGTTATGGTCGGAGGCCAGGTCAGTGGCCACCTGGCGGTATTGTATGTCCAGCTGGGTCAGGGTCTCGCGCTTTTCGCGGATGGTTTGCGAGAACCGCGTCAACAGGTAGCGACCGGAAAAGCCACTGAGCACAACAATCAGCGTCATCGCCGTCAGCGCGATACCAAGGGTGTTGTCGAACTTGTGGCTTGAGTGAATGATTACCAGGATAGGTCCAAGGACACCCGCGTAGATATGCCATGTCAATAGCGTGCGTATGGAAACGAATCGCGTGATCCAGCGGTTGAGGATCTTCACACGCTTTACCACGAGATAGGCCAGCGGCACGAGCATCAGGACAGCCCCGGACACGCCGAGCACCCCGCCCCAGACGCTGCCGGCAAACCGGGGGGAGCGATGAAAAAGAAAACCCAGCCAAAAGACAAGCATCAACAGGACAAGGGCGGTGATAACTATGCGTTCGCGCTCTTTCATGCCTTCACCGATATGTCACTGGTGGCACTGGCTTGGCAGGCCAAAATGATGTGGCTCTCCTTGTCCCCCGGTTGTAAACCATCTTCGACCGCCATGCTGACTTCGCCGGAAAGCAATTTAACCCGGCACACACCGCAGATTCCGGAACGGCAGGAATAATCGATATCGACACCGAGCTCCTCAGCAACATCCAGCACCACTTTGTCCGGTGGCAGAGAGCCGGCTTTGTTTGAGTCCGTAAAGGTCACGGAGGGCAAGCCTGTCTTTACGGAGTCAGGTCCCTCCGGCGTCCTAGCTTGGGCAGCTTTCGGCAAACGCTCTTCCTTGCCCAATACCGGGCCAAAGGCTTCCATCTTGATTCGTTCCTGGGGTACTCCGAGTTCCGCGAGCAGCTGCTTTGTCGCTTCCATCATCGGTACCGGACCGCAGATATGAATATAGCGTGACGGCAGATCCGATACTGTTTCAGTTATGAGTTCCTTGGTAATACGACCGTGCGGCCCCGGCCACACGGTTTCACCGTCCTGCGAGACGGTAATGACCACCTGGAGATTGGGGTGACGGCGTTGCAGGTAGTCCAGCTCCTCACGAAAGATAATATCGTCGGGATTGTGGCAGCCGTAAATCAGGAAAATATCCCCATTCCAGCTGCGATCAAGGAGATAACGCAGCACGCTCATAAGAGGGGTGATCCCAACACCACCGGCAATCAGCAGTATGCATTTGCATTCACGGCCGGTGAAAACGAATGAGCCAGCGGGGCCTGAAAACTCCAGTATATCGCCCTCGTGCACTGCAGAATGAAGATGGCTAGATACCACACCCTCTGGTGCGTGCTTGACCGTCAGTTCGATGTAGTCCCGCTGGCTTGGGGAAGAGGCGATGGTGTAACTGCGACGTACGCGTTGACCACCGCTCGGCACCATGACAGTCATGAATTGACCCGGAAGGTAATCGAAGGGCAAGTGGCCTCCAGCCGGATTGATGAGCCGAAAGGTTTTTACATCGGCTGTCTCCTGAAAAATTCGACCGACGCGCAATTGTCCGTACCACCTTTGAGTGGTGGGCGTAGTGGTATTCACTCCACGTTTGTGCTGCTGGTTGTCAGGCTGCGCCGAACTTTGGGCAGCGGGCAACACACCTGCGTCAAGGCCCGTCGCCGTCAGGCTTCGTAGAAGCCGTGAAGCACGCCGCATCTTGAGCAATTGCAGCCAGAGCAAGGTGACCACGAACAAAGCGGAACTCAGCATGACCCAGAAATGAAACCAGGTCACACCCAGAATGCGACCCTGAATTCGTCGTGTGGCAGGCGATTCAGGTAATCCCATTTCGCTTCGGAACCAGTCAAGTGCCACGGTTCGGGGATCGTTGGTTCCCACAAGCGCGCGATGAGCCGCCAACCCGCTATCAAAACGAGCCATTCCCTCATGCAGCAGTGCAATCGCCTGTTGCATGGCTTCGTAATCATTCGAGGACAACGAATTCGCCAGGCTATCCAGGCCTTCAGTCATCAGATCGGTACCGCTCGCCATGCGGTCGTGCGCAGAGGCCTCGACCTCCGCACGCTTTTCCGGGGAAAGCTCCGGGAGCGTCATCAAGGAGGGATAAAGCTCTCTGGGCGGTGGAACACCCATCTGGCGCATCATATCGCCCATGCCTTCCATCATCCCTGGATTCGCGGCACCCGAAGGAGCAGGGCTTGGCTGATTAGGTGCGGGTGAGGGCGCGGGCGCACCAGGATGGTGCGCTTGATGATCCTCGGGAGATACCTGTGCGGTAGCCTGAAGGTTAAAAAATCCTGTGAATACGATGGCAGACAACGCGAGAATTAGGGCAGTTCGCGTTCGGAGGCAATGCAGGATCGCTGCCAATGCTTTTTTGAAAAAGTGTTGAAAAAAGCTCACTACCTGGCTCACCTTTGACGATTAATTAATTTCACTACCCATAAGGCGATTGTCAACAATCGCCAGTAATGCTCCTGCATCGAGTGCGCGTTGGCTCACCCGGACGCGCCATCGAAGTATTCGCGGGTACCCTGCCGGGCCATGGCGTCGGCAATGCGGCCAATGGCCTGTGTATGGGCCGCAGTTCGCAGCGTTGTGGCATTCTCCTCCGCATACTCGAAACACAACCTGGCCTCGCGGGCCAGGCGCGCGGCGAGCCGCTGGTTCACCTTCTCTTCGGACCAGGAATCGCCAATGCGGTTTTGAACCCATTCCAGATGGCTGACGATTACGCCGCCGGCATTGACCAATACATCAGGCAGCACCTCGACACCGCGATCCGTCAACAGCAGATCGGCCGCACCACTGACCGGCCCATTGGCGATTTCCAGAATCGTGGCGGCGTTCACGGACGCGACATTGCGCTCGGTGATGGTGTCTTCGAGGGCGGCGAGGACCAATACATCCACATCCATCGCCAGCAGTTCGTCGTTCGTCAATTGCTCCACCCCGGCCTCGGCCTTGTCGCAGACCGAAGCACAGCAATAGACCATGTCCTTGAGCTTACGGATCTCGTGTTTGTGCCGCCAGATCGGGTCCGGGTCGAGTCCGTCTGCGGCATGGATGGCGCCTTTGGAATCCGATAGTGCGACGATGCGATAGCCGCGCTCGTGGGCCAGTCGGGCGAAGTGATAGCCAGCGTTGCCGAAGCCCTGGACTGCCACGCTGAGCTCTTTCGGCGCTTTGCCCCGACGTTCGGCCCATAGGTCTAGTACCTGTAACGCGCCGCGCCCGGTGGCTGCGGTGCGCCCCCTGGAGCCGCGCAGTCCCAGTGGTTTGCCGGTGACGGCGGCCGGTACCTGACAGCGTTCGATCCGGGCGAATTCGTCGGCCATCCAGCCCATGATGGTTTCGTTGGTATTAACGTCCGGTGCTGGAATGTCGCGGTCCGGTCCGATGATGTCATGAAAGGCGCGAATATAACCGCGCGACAGGCGTTCCAACTCCA
>CATLZI010000027.1 GCA_950063125.1 uncultured Porticoccus sp.
AAGACGGCATACGAGATTATGCCAAAACTCAGGGTAGTGAGGGAAAAAGTTACCCGTCATCAAGAAAAAACGCTGAATGACGACCGTCAGTCGATATCGTAGTCGTAATCACGTATCAATTTTTGCAGTCGACGTTCCTCGAGTCGATCTTCGAGACGCCTTCTGGCCTCTGAATTGACTATTTTCACGACGACCTCAGCCGTTTCAGTTTCCTGACCGGCATCATCTCCCTCACCATCGAAATCATCATCTTGTAAAGCTTCTTCGCCACTCATATCGAAACTCCTGGATCCCGATAAAACGACCCCTGCGGGACGGGGGTCAAGCACCACTGATTTTGCGCAAAAATAGGCGCAAAACAGAAACTGGTCAAGAAAAATAATTCTTTTAATATCAGCAAGTTAAATATTTCTTAAAAAATAATTCCCGCTCAACGCTACTTACTAGATAGTGCAGATCTTCATTTCGGTCAATATCGACCAGTGTATCCAGCTCAAGCCACTGCAAACAGTTCGCCATCAAGCGCTGCCGCGTCACCTCCATAACCCTCCCGGTTCCCCATGGCACGTCTTCAAAAATACCCGGACAAGGTCGATTGAGCCCCACCAGCACATAGCCGCCATCACGGGCCGGACCCAATACAGCGGGGACTGTCTGCAACGCCTTGAGTGCAGCCGCAATATAATTACCATCAATCCCCGGGCAATCGCTGCCGATCAACAACACGTTGCGGTAATGCGGTAGTCGATCAGCAAAAGCGTGGGACATGCGCTGGCCAAGGTCGGTGCCCTCCTGCAGGCGAAACGGCACACCCGCAGGATCCAGGAGAGCATCGAAAAAAGGGTGCTGACGGTCAGACCAGACTTCGCTGTCAACCTGCCCCACTGGCAAATGGCGGCTGAATACCCAGCTGACCAGCGCCCGGTGAAGCGCCACACAACCCGCCTGCCCCAAAACGGGTTCCAAGCGGGTTTTTACAGCACCCAATAGTGGAGCCTTGGCAAACTGTATCAGGCAGTTATCGGAGGATCGGGGCATCATTCAGGGTAATACTGCCTGGCCAGACGTGCTGGGGACACACCCAGAAAAAACGCCAACCGCAACCACCACATCTGCAGTACCGTGTTCACAATCCCCCGCTGCTGCCAGCGACGAACAGAAGTCTCAACAGGGGAAGGCAGCACCCTGGGTGGGCAGAGGGCCTTCAGGCGCCGACAGATTTCCACATCTTCCATCAGCGGGATAGCAGAAAAACCACCAATCTGATTAAACATATCGCGGCGTATAAACAGCGCCTGATCGCCAGTGCCGATCCCAGAGAGTCGGGCCCGATAACTCATCGCCCGCTCAATCACCCGAAAAGCCCAACGGTCTCCACTGAGCTTAACCGGGAAAAACCCCCAAACATTGTCTGACAACCAATGACTAGAAAACCCGACAGGCAATCGCGTATCACTGTGCAGAAACAGCAGATAATCGCCGCGGGCCTTTGCCGCCCCGGCATTCATCTGCAAACTGCGGCCGCTGGGGCTGCTGATGACGAGATCAGCCTGGGCACTGGCCCGTTCCACCGAATCATCCGAGCTTCCCCCATCCACCACGATCAGCTCCACCCCTGCCTGACGAAGCCCTTGTAAACCCTGGAGACAGGACGTTATCTCAGCCCCTTCATTGAGCACCGGAATAACTATACTGAGCGACAAACCGGCCATTAGCCCAGTGCACCGCCACAGCTACTGCCACTGCCCGCAGTACAGCCGTAGCAGTGGCCGCCAATGGCAATCGGTCGTCCGGACAGATCAGTCTGCAATAGTTCGCGCAAATGTGGTCGACGGTCTGAGGCAATATGTTCGCTCGGGGCAGACATCGGCATCTCAAGCATCTGGTTGAAATCACAGTCGTAGAGATAGCCCAGCCAGTCCACACTGACGGTATCGCGGCACATGACCGTTTCCAGATGCTCGCGGTGATAATGGTCCTTCAGCAATTGCATATAGGGTTCGTAGTTACCCCGGGCCAGTAACGTAGCACCGAAGCGACTGATCGGCATATTGGTGATGGTAAAAAGTTGATTGAACACGATGCCATGATCTTCAAACAGACGGGTTTTGTATTCCTGTTCAAGCTGTTGTTGCGGAGGTGGAAGAAATGCGCCGTTGGGGTTGTAAACCAGGTTTAAAGCGAGGCCTGGCTCTCGTCCGTAACCCAGCGTATTCAGCTTTTGCAGCGCCTCTATACTTTGCTGAAAAACACCCTTGCCGCGCTGCTCGGCAACATTCTGCTCCGTGTAACAGGGCAACGATGCGACTACAGTTACACCCTGGGCTGCCAGGAACTCCGCCAGATCGGCCTGGTCTGGCTCAAGAAGGATGGTCAGATTACACCGATCAATGACGGTAACACCCTGCTTGACCGCCGCTGATACCAGATGGCGAAAATTGGGATTCATCTCCGGCGCACCACCGGTCAGATCGAGTGTAGCAATCTGTCGTTCGCGCAATACCCGCAACACCAGCTGGACGGTCTCCCAATCCATCAGTTCGGTTCGGTTCGGCCCGGCATTGACGTGACAGTGGCTGCAGCTCTGATTGCAGAGATACCCCAAATTCACCTGAAGCGTCGACAACCCCCTTCTCTGCAACTCTGGGAAATCGGTAGCGAGTAGAAACGGCCGGGTATCTCTCATTGTATTATCCTGCGAATATTCGTCTGGTTTGTGACCCTTGCGGGTTTGCACAGAACCAGTGTCGGTATGGCGGTAGTTGCCTGCCAAACTGAAAAAATTGGAGTAGCTGTCCTATGTCCACCAAAACCTGTCAATCCGTCGTAGTATTAACCGGTGCCGGAATCTCCGCTGAATCCGGCATACAGACCTTCCGAACCAGCGATGGGCTCTGGGAGAACCATCGGGTGGAGGATGTTGCCTCACCCGAGGGCTTTGCCCGTGATCCGGCCACAGTACACCAGTTCTACAATGAACGCAGACGGCAACTGCTGGATCCGGGTATCGTCCCCAACCCGGCCCATATCGCACTGGCTGAATTTGAACAACGCTTTTCCGGCAACTTCACGCTGGTCACACAGAATATCGACAACCTTCATGAACGGGCCGGTAGCAGCCGTGTTCTGCATATGCATGGTGAGTTATTGAAAACCCGTTGCAGCGCTACCGGGAACATTTTTGACTGCCACCAGCATACCGCGTCATCGATACCCTGCCCATGCTGCGACAAAATAGCCACGCTCCGCCCCCACGTGGTCTGGTTTGGTGAAATGCCACTTTTTATGGATGACATCTACCGGGCTTTACACCAGTGCGACTTGTTTATTGCTATTGGCACCTCCGGTCATGTGTATCCGGCTGCCGGGTTCTTTGCCGTCGCCAAAGCTGCCGGGGCACAGGCGGTTGAACTCAACCTGGAGACCTCGGCCAACGGTTCACAGTTTGACGAATGCTATTAGGGGCCGGCTTCGATATTGGTTCCCGACTACTTTCGATCGCTGTAATCCGGAGCTCCAGAAGCAATCGGATCAGGCCATCAGGGTCGGTTGCAAGTGGGTATGATCCACCTCTTTGACCGCATAAAAAATACAATCGCTCACCGCTATCAAAGGGTTGGTCGTCACCATAAAAAGCTTCAGGAAAATTCGCGGGTAAAGCTTGCCATCCCGTGAAACAAAATATTGATCAATGACATCACGGCCACTGGCATCGACCACCCTGAGGCTCTCAATACCCTGTTTGTTCAGCCAGGCCAGCGGCGAATCCGGACCAACAATGCCGAAGTTTCGCCGGTCGAGGTGGAGCGGCAAAGTAATATCCATATCGGGACAGGGTTCCTCTGCGTAACACAGACGTCCCGTGGGCTTCAGCTCCATCCTCACCGGGTGTCGATAGATATCCCGCTCCGCCAATTTCACTGAGTCGGGGAGCATCGGCCTGGCGAGCTCTGCTTCCATCATAAATCGTTTTAATCCCTGTCGGGCAATCGTGTCTGAAAGCGCCTGCGCAGCGCCGCCACACTCGATCGTCACCACCGGACAATTGAGGTCTCGTGACTCCATCAACGCACCCAGACGGATATCGGTAATAATGAGCCGATGGGTAAAGAGGATGGCGATATCCATATGTATGGGTTGCTCTTCCACAGCGACCGCAAAAGCGGGTCCATCACCGGAAGTATTGTGGAGATCGATAACGGCCTCGGGTCTCACCCGGCGAATGATATCCAGCAACTCAGCAGCCAACATCGCCTGCGCATCTGTGTAGGGGGGAGCAAACAGCCGATTCATGTCACGCTGATCTGGCAAATAGCGGTGACTGAACTGCGGTTCAGTCAATGCCGCCTCGACCGAGACAATGGCCAGATAGGTATCCACCTCCGGTTCAAAGCCCTCGCGCAACAATTGGTGGATCGCTTTCAAACCCGAGGGTTCATTGCCGTGCAGCAGGGTGACAACAAAACGGCAACGGCGGTTATCGCGACCATCCAGCTTGATCACCGCTGGCCCGCCAAGCTGAACCAGAAAATCGGTAACGGATGCGGGCACATCTTCTGCCGAGGGCTTCTGGAGCATTCTGAAGGCCTTGCCAAACTGCATATTCATGCCTCTGCCTGCTCAATATCAGTCCACCGGGATACCGGGATATTGGCTATTGAACGCGTCTGGTAAGCGGCCAATAGCTGTCGGCAAACCTCCTTCCGGTTCATGCCGGTTGACATCAATTGATTGAATTGAGCCAACTGCCAGCTCGCACCATTAGTCCCGGTTGATAATCTGTCCTCGATGACTTTGAGCCACTTCCGACGTTCTTTTTCATCGACCCCAATACCGGCCAAACCCCGCTCTGCAGTGGGTAACAACTGCTCTAATACACTGACCAGTGATTGCTCCTGCAAACCGTTCTGTCGCGCATTCGGCCATAGTACCTGGGCCTGTAGACCATCCCGGGCCGCCCGGTAAAAGTTCTCCTCGGCATAGCTAAACGGCAACGCCGACAACAAGGGTTCCAGCTGATCGGCCAGCCCTTCGGCAAGCCCGATAAACAGCGCCACATTTGCCGCCATGTCCAGTGGCGTTGGTCCCGCTGGCAACGATCTCATCTCTATCCTCACATGAGCATCGCCTTCGGGATCAAAAATTGGCCGGTTCCAGGACCAGATGGTTCCATCATGCAAACAAAGCTCATCAAGCAGCGGCATGCCACCACCTGCCACCACGGCCCGGGGATCTTCCGCACTGACCAGCGGCATCAGAGGTTTGTAAAGTTGCACGGTTTCCCGGAACAATTCCAGTGCATTGCCCCGCAACCAGCCGTGACCAAAGCTGACTCGGGCCGGCTTGCTCCAGCCATCAGGCCCGCCTTCAGGGTCATCAATGGATTGCCTGAACAAGGGTACCCGGGTTTCGTGCCAGAGACGATGCCCCAGTAACAGTGGCGAGTTGGCGGCGACACCAACCATCAATGGGGTAACCAGCTGAATGGCGTTCCACAGCATGCCAAACCGGGCGGGGTCAGTGCGGTAGTGCAACTGAAAAGACGTGCAGGCGCCCTCCAGTGTCACATCACCGTGGACCAGATGAATAGGGTCGGGGCCATCGATATTGATGCCGAAAACATCCGTTCGCGATTGCCGGATGGCCTCAGCGAGAACTTGATAACGTGGCGTATCAGTCATCACAGCTTCGCCGAAGTGGTCGGGCCCCAGGGTGGGCAGAATACCGATGGGTACGACGTCACTCCCCTCTTTATCCAGCAGAGACCGTAAATCCGCCAGGGTTTCCAGCATTTGCTGCTCGATGGCAGTAAACGGCTGGCCAGCAGCAAACACCGGGGACAGATTAAATTCGAGATTGTAGCGGTTCAGTTCAAGGGTCAACCTGGGATCGTTGCTTTGCGCCTGAACCTCCAGATTACGCAATAGCGGCCCACCTCGCCCGTCGACCAGATACAACTCCAGTTCTGCGCCAATACTGGCGCGTCCCTGGCCAAACCCCGGCCGGGCCAAAAGACTATCCAGCGCTTCGAGGCAATGATGCAATTTTTCTTCAAACCGCTTGAAGTCAGCAGGCGTGAAGCTGGTTTTATCGATGGATTGCCCCATGAGCCATACCCTTTTTCTCCCGGCTGACCGGTTTTAACTATGACATCGCTGTGGTGTCATTGATCAATATTTCCCGGGGGAAACAACCTGGCGCCCATCTGTTCCGAAGGATAAAGACTTTCAAGGCTTTCCGAACGCCCGGAACTGGTAGCCACTCTGGCGTGATGGCGGCGCAATTGGCGAGGCTCGAAAACACCGCAGGAATGGGCAATCGTACCGACATCGTAGGTCATGTTCGCCACGTAGTTTGCCACCCGCTCGGATTTCAGGGTAGGATCCAGCCCCCGCTGTAATCTTGGATCATGGGTCGTGACACCGGTGGGGCAGGTATTTTTATTGCACTGCATGGCTTGAATACAACCGAGTGAAAACATGAAACCACGCCCGGTGTTAACAAAATCCGCGCCCATACAGAGCGCCCAGGCCACACCGGAGGGCACAATCAGTTTTCCCGATGCAATCACCTTGATTCGCTCTTTGAGACCGTAGCCATGCAACAGGTCAACGACTGCCGGAAGGCTCTCGCGGATGGGTAGCCCCATATAATCCATCAATGCCTGAGGCGCAGCACCTGATCCACCCTCTGCACCGTCGATCGTTATAAAGTCGGGGGCCGATTCAATGCCCCTTGCCAGTATCAGTTTGAAGAGATCTTCCAGCCAGATGGTATCGCCAATGACCGTTTTGAATCCTACGGGCTTTCCCGTAACCCTGCGCACCTGTTCAATCATATCCAGCAGGCTCCCGGCATTGGTGATTTCCAGGTGCCGGTTGGGACTGATTGCATCCTCACCCACCGAAATGGCCCTAATCAGGGCAATCTCTTCAGTGACCTTAGCCCCGGGCAGAATACCGCCCTTACCCGGCTTGGCACCCTGACTGAGCTTGATCTCAAACATTTTGACCTGCGAATGTGTGGCAATTCCGGCCAACCGTTCTTCGCTGAGCCGACCCTGTTCGTCCCGAACACCAAATTTGGCGGTGCCAATCTGAAAAACAATATCGCAGCCGCCCTCAAGGTGATAGGATGAAAGACCCCCTTCGCCGGTATTTAACCAGCAACCGGCTTTGGCAGCACCTCGGGATAGCGCCTGCAACGCCGGCCTGGAGAGCGCACCATAACTCATACCAGAAATGTTCAGAATGGAAGCCGTTGTGAAAGGGGTTTCACAATAGGGGCCAATGGTGATGGGGCTGGGCGCCACCGCATCCTCACCACGGGTGGGATAGGCGCAGTTGACAAAAAATACCGACCCGAGTGGGCGCAGGTCACGGGTTGAACCGAAGGCCAGCGTTCTATCCACATCCTTGGCCGCCCGGTAGACCCAGGCGCGCTCTGCCCGATTGAAGGGCATTTCCTCGCGGTCCATGGCATAGAAATACTGGCGGAGAAATTCGCCCATGTGTTCAAACAGGTAGCGAAAACGACCGACAACGGGGTAGTTTCGCCGAACGGCGTGTTTGGTCTGGGTAATATCGATGATATAGAAGACAACCAGCGTGAGGATTACCAGACCAAAAGTAAGTACAAAAATGACGGCCAGAGAATTTAGCGTAAAGTAAACCCAACCTGACGTGACTGATTCCATATTTTATTTTGACCTGTTTTTAATGATAGGTAAGATTCCGGAGATTAAAATAATCTCACTGATCTGACCATGTTACGCTGGTAGAAACAACTATCCAGTTGACCTGATCAGTGGCCTGCGGGGCAAAAACTGATCATAATTCCGGCCCCGCACACCATCACATCAGCCCGAACTTATGCCCAAAAAGATTTTACGCCGCTTTCTGCCGGATCCACACAAGATCCTTCACGTGCGTCCTATCCGCTGGATGGGACCCCTGCTGAAAGACCCCAACCTGTTTCATATCAACCGTGCCTCGATTTCAACATCTTTTTTCATCGGGCTATTTTGTGCTTTCCTGCCGATTCCCGGACAAACACTGGTGGCGGTGCTGCTGGCATTGATATTCCGCAGTAATTTGCCTCTGGCGGTGGCACTGATCTGGATCAGCAACCCGCTGACGATCACACCGATGTTCCTGTTTGCCTACAGTGTGGGCACCTGGCTACTGGGTCAAAGAGAATCTCACCTTGTCATTGAGCTCAGCTGGGACTGGGCAGTTGCACAGGGCAGTAGAATTTGGCTGCCACTACTGACCGGCAGCCTGGTCTGCGGGTTGCTCAGTGGCATCATGGGCTACCTGACCATTTTTAACCTGTGGCGGTGGCAGGTGATCAAAAACTGGGGCATTCGCAGAAAAAAACGCCAGGGACATGCGGCCGCACTATTAAACCAGAGGGATAAACCCTAACCGATAACAAGCGATTACTCGTATCTCAGAACATCTGCAGGGCGAGTATTGGCAGCACGGATAGCCGGGTAAAGAGTCGCCAGAAAATTCAATGCTAAAGCCACCGCGACAATCATTCCCACATCATTCCAGAGCAGCGCCGAGGGGAGGTAGTCAAGTGGGTAGATTTCCGAGTTGAGTAACGGGCGACCCATCAACAACTCAATCCACCGGGCTGCGGCCGTCACATTCAAGGCCCCCACCACACCCAGCAGCACACCCAGCAGGGTGCCAAACAAACCAATCAGCGCACCCTGTGTGAGGAAGATTGCAACAATCTCATGCCGGACAAACCCCTGTGTTTTGAGAATCGCGATCTCGGCACGCTTGTCGATCACAGTCATCATCAACATTGAGATGACATTGAAAACAGCGATGGCAATGATCAGAAAAACCAGCAGGGAAACCAGATTGCGAGACATTTTTATGGCTTGATAGAGATTGCCATGGGTCTGTATCCAATCGGAGAACCGGTAACCGGACGGCAGCACTTGCAGCAGTGCATAACCGGTCTGGCGCGCCTCAAAAACATCGGCCACCCGCACCTGCAACCCCTGGGCCAGACCCGTATGTCCCGCCAGCCTGGAGGCTGTTTCAAGCTTGGCCAACACCAGGCTCTGGTCAGCCGCCGTACGGGTATCGAAGGTACCCAACAAGGTAAACGTCGACACCTTGGGGGCCTGCTGGAGCCCGTTACCTCCGGAGGCAGGCACCAGCAATGTCACCCGGTCGCCCACTGACAACGACAGTTTGTTGGCAATCTCACCCGCCATCAAAAGGCCATTGGAATGAACAGCCAGCTGGCCCATCAGTTCCGCAGAGACAAACATACCCATGAACGGATCGGCCAGGGATGGCTCTAACCCCATCACTTCCACTGGTCTGGTTTTGCCACGAGACGTCAGCATGCCCTCCAGCCGGGTAAACGGCATCACGGCGCGGACATTCGGCTGCTGCTCCAGAATATCGCGCAACTTGCCGCTCTGCTGAACACCATCCTCGTTAAACAATCGTATGTGGGGCACCGCTGCGAGGATGCGAGATTCCATTTCCCGATCAAATCCGTTCATCACTGACATCACCACCACCAGCAGGGCAACGCCCATCACCAGGCCCAGGATGGCCAACAGTGAAATAAACGACACCATCCGGTTGCCAGCACCAGAGGTAAAATTACGCAATCCGATAAAGACGGTTAAGGGTCTGAACACGGCCGGCTACAACCCTTGACCCATAGAACGCGATTCAGTGACATCGGTCAGACAGCCCTCCGTAAGGGAGAGCACCCGGTCCATCCGGGCCGCGACCTGCGCATCATGAGTGACCACCACAAAACTGATCGCCAACTCACGATTTAATGACATCAGAAGCGCCAGCACCGTTTCTGCTGTGACAGGGTCAAGGTTGCCGGTCGGTTCATCCATCAACACACAGGCCGGTTTTCTCACCAGCGCCCGGGCAATGGCGACCCTCTGCCGTTCACCACCGGACAGCTCAGAGGGTTTATGATCGCAACGTGCACCCAGGCCAACCCGGTCGAGCATTTCCCGGGCCTGCGCCTTCGCTTCGGCCACCGGTGTTTTTGCCACCAGCAGCGGCATGGCGACATTTTCAAGTGCGCTGAACTCGCCCAGCAGATGATGAAACTGGTAGACAAACCCCAGGTGCTGATTGCGCCAGCGAGCCCGCTTCGATTCGTTCATTGGCTTCAACGCCGCTCCCATCACATTGACGGAGCCCTCGTCCGGGTCATCCAGTCCACCCAGCAGGTTCAACAGGGTGGTCTTTCCGGAACCTGATGTTCCGATGATCGCAATTCTCTCGCCACTGTGAACCTCCAGTGACAACCCCTTCAACACATCAATCCGTTCTACTCCCTGACGGTAGTGTCTGGCGAGGTTGTCGCAGTACATCACTGCGGTTGAATCAGTGGTCATAACGCAAGGCCTCCGCCGGTAAAATCTGTCCCGCCCGGTATGATGGATACAGGGTTGCCAACAGGCTTAAGCCAAAACCGAGCCCGCTTATCATCAGGACATCCTGCCACAACAGCCTAGAGGGTAGCTGGCTGATAAAATAGACATCCGGATCAAATACTCTGAAGCCTACCGCATACTCAGCCCAGTGGACGATGTCGCCAATCCACAGGGCCAGAAAACTGCCAAAGATCACGCCACAGAGCACCCCAAAAGCACCTACAGCACTACCCTGTACCATAAAAATCCGTGAAATTGTTCCAGCCTCGACACCCAGGGTGCGGAGCACCGCGATATCCTGGCGTTTATCAGCCACCATCAAAATCAGGCTGGCAATAATATTAAAAGCCGCGACGGCGATAATGGCTGCCAACAACAAACTGACCACCTTCTTCTCCAGTTCTATCGCCTGGAATAAATTACCCATGTCCTCCGTCCAGGCTTTGGCTTTGAATCCGGGATCCATATCGTCATTCAATGCGGCAACAATGTCACCGGCATCAAAGGGATCGGCAAGCCGCAACCGCACGCCCGTGACTGCGTCCCCAGTGCGAAACAGCTTCTGAGCATCCCGATAATGAACAAAGGCGAGCCCCGAATCCACCTGTGCGCCCACCTGAAACACACCAAATACGCGAAACCGTTTATATCGCGGAAAAATACCCGCCGGCGTCACATTCAGCTCAGGCAAGGACAGCACCACATAATCGCCCCGAATAACCCCAAGCGACCGGGCGAGCAGATGACCGATAACGATGCCGTACTCACCCGGCTGGAGTAACGCCATCTCACCCACCATCATATGCTCGCTGATCGGGCTGACCGCATCCTCCAAAAGTGGGTCTATACCCTGTATCAAAACACCCTGTCCCTGGGCATCTGAAGACAACAGGCCATACCCCTCGACGTAGGGAGCAAACGCCTCAACACCCCGGACGAGGTTTGCATCGGCACCCAATTGCTGCCAGTTGTGGACACCGTCTTCATTAAATATTGCCGCATGGGCTACCACATTGAGAATTCGCTGCCTGATTTCGTAATCGAAACCATTCATCACCGAAAGAACCAGGATGAGGGCCGTCACGCCGAGTGCCATCGCGACAAAAGACAATAGTGATATAAAGGATACGAAACCATTTTTGCGTCTGCTGCGGATATAACGCAGACCGATAAAAAAAGGCAGGTTAGTAGTCATGGGAAGGCATTAAATCGGAATCCCTGAAGTCAAACAAGGGAACATTTTATCCGACAGGTAAACGGTTTGTCTTATCCTCGCCAATTTGGCAGTTGCACTTCCCGCATTTCAGCTTACTATAATTGAAACCGACAAAGGCAACCCCGAACCAAGCCGGACACGCCTGAACTCTAGGGAATTTGATCATGAATAAACCACTGATACTGCTTTTTTCTGCGCTATTAAGCCTGCCCCTGGCTGCGAGCGCCGAACGGATTATTATTCCCATTGGACAGCAGTCTGCGGAAAATCAGGCCATTGCGAAGCCTGATCGAGGCATCAGCAAGGACAGGGTTCGCGCTAAATTTGGTGAGCCCGTAAGTATGAAACCCGCGGTGGGGGAACCGCCGATTTCATCCTGGGAGTACCCTGAATTCCACGTCTATTTTGAATACGAGCACGTACTTCATTCTGTGCTAAAACGCACTGAACCGGAAAGCACTACCACAGAGTAATACCTCTGCGACCCTGCAGCACCATCACATGGCGCAGGGTTTTCCAGTCCCGGCAATCAGATCACCAGTTTACGGGACTCGCGACACAGCCGGTTCATCCCGTTAATAGCAGCGATCCTGTAGGCTTCTGCCATCGTAGGGTAGTTAAATGTGGTACGGATAAAATACTCAATGGTATTGGCGTCGCCGGACTGGTTCATAATAGCCTGGCCAATATGAATAATTTCCGACGCCTCCGCACCGAAACAATGGACACCAAGAATTTCCAACGTTTCCTGATGAAACAATATCTTTAATACACCGACTTCTTCGCCGGAAATATGGGCACGGGCGATGTTCTTGAAGTAAGCGCGGCCTATCTCATAGGGAACCTGTTGCTCGGTCAGTTCGGACTCGGTCTTGCCGACAAAGCTGATTTCCGGGATCGTCCAGATACCGGTGGCAACGTCTTCAACGTGATATTCGCGCGCTGCGCCACACATGTGTGCCGCAGCAAACCGACCTTGGTCATAGGCGGCACCTGCCAGTGATGGCCAGCCCACCACATCGCCGGCCGCATAAATATGCGGGACTGTCGTCTGGTAGTGCCCATTAACCTCCAGCTGACCGCGCTCATTAACAACCAGACCCAGCTCTTCCAGCCCCATATTTTTAGTATTGCCGGAACGGCCATTGGACCAGAGTAGCGCTTCAGCGTGAATCCGTTTGCCCGACTTCAGTTCCATAGTGACACCATTGTTACGGGTTTCTATATGGTCATACTCCTCATTGTGCCGAACGGTGACATTCAGATCGCGAAGCTGATAGCTGAGTGCATCTGAAATCTCATCATCGAGAAATGACAGCAGCCCGGAGCGACTGTTCACCAGATCGACACGGGTATCCAGTCCGGCAAAAATCGAGGCATATTCACAGCCGATCACCCCGGCACCATAAATAATAATATTGCGGGGTGTTCTATCCAGGCTCAGGATGGAATCACTATCAAAAATACAGGGATGATCAAAATCCACATCATCCGGGTGGTAGGGACTTGAACCCGTTGCGATCAAAAAGAATCGTGCCTTAATCGTTTCACGTGTGTGGTCAGGTTGTTTGATGGAAATATGATGAGTATCCGTAAAACTGGCTCGCCCTAAATGGAGTTTGATGCGATTGCGGGCATAATCTTTTGTCCGGCCTTCAACCTGTTTTCGAATGACATCATCTGCGGATTTCATCAAATCAGGGAAGGAGAACCAGCGGGGATCGCCCACTGCACGGAACATGGGCATGGTATTGAACTGCACCATGCGCCGGACGGCATGGCGCAAGGCTTTTGAAGGAATGGTCCCCAGATGGGTACAGTTACCACCCACCATAGGCCTGTCATCAACCACCGCCACTGACCAGCCCTGTTTCACTGCGGACATCGCCGCACCCTCGCCTGCCGGGCCACTGCCAATTATTACCAGATCATATTGATAATCTGCCATACTTTAAGACTCCAGATCCATCGGTTGTATATTAGGCACCAAATATTGGCTGCCACATCACAACCCCATTATCACAACACCTCCAGTGCCATCGTTTTTAACCACAGCAAGTGAGACGAACCCTGGTGGTATCGATACACCTATCTAGTATTCAGATGCGATATCTGCTTGCTCAACCAATAGGGTCTCATAAGCCTGGTAATCGCGACTGGCGGCTG
>CATLZI010000028.1 GCA_950063125.1 uncultured Porticoccus sp.
ACCGGCTGAAACTTCAACAGCACGTCAAAGCAATCGGCGCGCAACTCTTCGAAGGCCGTGTCTATATCGAGGTCGCGGGTGATCGCCTCCAGCGCGCGGGTCTCATCCGAGGCGAGATAGGCGGATGTCGCCAGGGTACAGTTCTCCGCGGTCATTGTACCCATGCGTTTGAAGCTCTGGCGGAGAACCTCCAGCGCCGTTTCGAAGGATTTCAGCAGATGCGGGTTGGAAGCCATGGCCATGCTCATCCATACCGGCCGGTGATGTAACTTTCGGTGCGCGGGTGCCTGGGGGTGGTGAAGATCTGGTTCGTGTCCCCGAACTCCATTGCTTCACCGAGATACATAAAGGCTGTGCGATGCGAGATGCGTGCCGCCTGCTGCATGTTGTGGGTGACGATCACGATGGTCCCGGTCTCTGACAGTTCCTGCAAGAGATCCTCGACCTTGGCCGTGGCGATCGGGTCGATGGAGCCGGTGGGTTCGTCCATCAGCAGCACGTCCGGTTGGGTCGAGAGGGCGCGGGCGATGCAGAGGCGTTGTTGCTGGCCGCCGGACAGGGCAAGCGCGCTGCTATTGAGCCGGTCCTTTACCTCGTCCCACAACCCCGCCTTGCGCAAACTGTTTTCCACAATCTCATCCAGATCGGTTTTGCGATTGGCCAGACCGTGAATCCGTGGGCCATAGGCGACGTTGTCATAAATCGACTTGGGGAAAGGATTGGGCTTCTGAAAGACCATCCCCACCCGGGCGCGCAGCTCCACCACATCCAGTTTCGGGTCATAAATATCCTGATTTTCCAGATGCAGGCTACCCTCCACCCGGCAAATATCAATGGTATCGTTCATCCGGTTCATGCAGCGC
This sequence comes from uncultured Porticoccus sp., assembly GCA_950063125.1. Lineage (GTDB taxonomy): Bacteria > Pseudomonadota > Gammaproteobacteria > Pseudomonadales > Porticoccaceae > Porticoccus. The sequence goes on from CATLZI010000028.1 coordinate 864, forward strand.
AGAAAGGTGGATTTTCCACAGCCACTGGGGCCGATCAGTGCCACCACCTCGTTTTTGCCGATATCCAGACTGACCCCGTGGATAGCCTGGTCCGCACCATAAAACACATTCACATCACGCATGCGCATCTTGGGATCATCCACAAAGGGCGCACCAACGGTTTTTTCCGGAATGTACAAATTTTCTCCTGTCATCATATGCTCTTGTGCAACGACCCTGGGGTCTACTTGCACAGCATCCTGAAACACATTCATTTTTTCTGCAATATCCATGTTGTTTCCTGTCAGTTACCAGCGGCGTTCAAGGCGTTTGCGCATGACGACCGCCAAAGTGTTCATTGTGATCAGAAATGTCATCAGCACCATGATGGCGGCCGATGTCATGGTGACGAACGATTGCTCCGGACTGCTGGCCCAGAGAAATACCTGGACCGGCAATACGGTGGCGGCATCCATTGCACCGGCGGGCAATTCAACGATAAACGCCACCATGCCAATCATCAGCAGCGGCGCGGTTTCACCCAGTGCCTGGGCCATACCGATGATGCCACCGGTCAGCATCCCCGGCAGCGCCAGTGGCAGTACAAATTGCAATACCACCTGCATTTTTGAGGCACCCAGTCCCATCGCTGCCTGCCGAATACTGGGGGGAACCGCCTTGATCGCTGCCCGACTGGAAATAATGATGGTGGGTAATGTCATCAACGTCAGAACCAACCCGCCCACCAAGGGCACCGAGCGGGGCATACCGAATAAACCGATAAAAACCGCCAGACCCAGCAAACCGAAGATGATGGAAGGCACCGCAGCCAGGTTGTTGATGTTCACTTCGATAAAGTCAGTGAAGCGATTCTTCGGGGCAAACTCTTCCAGATAGACGGCTGCAGCAACACCGATCGGGAAACTCAGCGCCAGCGTCACCAACATGGTAAAAAACGAACCCAATATTGCCCCGAGGATACCGGCCTGTTCCGGTTCACGGGAATCACCCCGGGTAAAAAGGGAATGATTGAAGCCTGCGCGAACCTCATCACTCTGCTCCAGCTCCAACATCCAGGTCTGCTGCTGGTCACTGAGGCGAGCCGTCTTGCGCTTTGCCTCACTGCTCTTCAGAAACATGTCTGCATCATCATTGAGCTGCAACCACAGTGTGCGGGTCTGGCCCAGCAATTCCGGCGAGTTTTCCAACATCTCACGCAGCCGATAGCCTGCGGCGGTGCTCACCAGCGCAGCCAGTGCTCGCCTGCCTTCGCGCCCTTCCACGCCGGGAAAGCGCGCCTGAAGAGCCTCTCTAACAACCGCTTCGTAGTTGCCGTACTGAAGCTGTTCCAGATCCCGGGGATCGTCTATTTCCAGGCTTTCCGGGTCAAAGGTAATCTGCAAAGCGACGGAATATTCGTAAAATGCCCGGTAACCCTTGCCGATGATATCGGTGAACAACAACAGCAGTGCCAGCAGGCCAATACTGATGGCACAGATACCATAGGCCTTGAAGCGTTTTTCTGCCCGATAGCGTCGCGCCAGCGTTTTGCGAACCTGTTCGGTGGTTACACTCATACTTTAATCCTCTTGCAGCCGAGCCTACTCGTACTGTTCCCGGTATTTCTTGACGATATGCAGAGCGACCACATTCATCAACAGGGTGGTAATAAACAGCATCAAACCCAGAGCAAACGCCGCCAGTGTTTTGGCGCTGTCGAATTCCTGATCCCCGGTCAGCAGGGTGACAATCTGTACCGTAATGGTGGTCACCGCCTGCAGGGGGTTGGCGGTGAGATTTGCCGCAAGACCGGCCGCCATAACCACGATCATGGTTTCGCCGATGGCCCGTGAGGCCGCCAGCAGAATACCGCCCATAATGCCCGGCAACGCCGCGGGAAAAATCACCTTTTTGATGGTTTCCGAACGGGTGGCACCGAGCCCCAGCGAAGCATCCCGCATCGCTCTGGGCACCGCAGTGATCACATCGTCAGACAGAGAAGATACAAAAGGGATCAACATAATCCCCATCACCAGCCCTGCCGCCAGTGCAGATTCAGAGGCGACGGAGAGCCCCAGAGACTGACCGACATCACGAATAAAGGGCGCCACGGTGAGGGCTGCAAAAAAACCGTAAACAACGGTCGGTACCCCGGCGAGCACCTCCAGCGCGGGCTTGGCGAACGAACGGACTTTGGAGTGGGCATATTCCGCCAGATAAATGGCCGACATCAATCCCACCGGTACTGCCACTATCAGGGCAATGGCTGAAATCAGCAGGGTGCCGGCGAACAGCGGCACGGCACCAAAGGCACCCTCCGAAGCCACCTGGTCCGCACGCAGCGCCATTTGCGGACTCCAGTTTAGCCCGAACAGGAAATCTGTAATCGGCACCTGACCAAAAAACCGGATCGATTCAAACAGCACAGAAAACACGATACCGACGGTGGTCACCACCGCCAGTACGGCACAGAGCATGAAGACGACCAGCAATACCCGTTCCACCTGTTCACGGGCTGGCATTCTTGCGGAAACCCGCAGCCAGGCCCAAGCACCACCCACCATGGCCAGTACGATCACAACAACGGCCATGGCCATGGCACTGATCGATTGCAACTGGTTTAGTCGTCCGGCAGCGTTAGCCACAGCAGCATCCACAAAGTCGGTCGGCAGCGCACCACTGGCCACATTGCCAATCTGGCTGATCAGCAGGTTGCGTGCAGTACCGTCCACCGGTTGGAGCTCTGTGGGCAGGCTGTCCAATACCATGATACGGATCAGGGTCTGATCAAATACCAGCCAGGTCACCAGTACTGTCAATGCCGGCAGCGCACACCAGATGGCCGAGCGCATGGCATAGTAGAATGGTAGTGAGCGGAGATGGCGGATACCACCCAACGGCTGTGCAACCTGCAGTGCCCGGTGGCGACCCATGATGAAAGCCGTAACAATCATCGCAGCAAGTATTAATAATAACTGTCCGGTCTGCATGAACTGCTCCAGTATTATTTTTCCACCTACAACCGTATAGCGGTGGGAATTTCCAATACCCAGGGACAAGAAGGCCCGACGTGTTCTACGCCGGGCCCGATGTCACTAGTCAACCTTATTCAAACTCTTTACCGGTCATGCTGCTGAGCGACTTCGCGTTATCCGCCCACTTCATGCGCTCATTTTTAGGTGAAGGAATCAGACCCTTGTCTGCCAGATAGCCTTCGTCACCCCAAGCGCGATCGTTAGTGAATTCCTTCACATACTCCTGGATACCGGGAATCACGCCGACGTGGGCTTTTTTCACATAGAAATACATGGAGCGTGCCATCGGGTATTCACCACTACCCACTGTTTCCATGTTCGGACTCACACCTTTGATTTTTACGGCCTTAACAATGGAGCGGTTCTGATCGAGGAAGGAGAAGCCAAAGACGCCCAGTATATTGGGTGAAGATTCCAGTTTCTGAATAATCAAGTTATCGTTTTCGCCGGCTTCGATGTAGTGACCATCTTCACGAATGCTGCGACACACTGATTTGTATTTGTTTTTGTCCTGATCCTTCATCGCTTTCAACCAGGGGAAGGTCTTGCAGCCACCTTCAACACCCAGTTCGTTGAACGAATCACGGGTACCGGAAGTGGGCGGCGGGCCTACCACTTCAATCTTGACATTTGGCAGTGCCGGATTGACGTCTTTCCAGGTTTTGTAGGGGTTGGCTACCAGCTCTTCTGTGCCGTTCGGATTTGGCACATCCTTGGCCATCGCCAGGTACAGATCACGCAGGGAAATATCGAGATCTGGTCCTTTTACGGAATTGGCAACTACCAGACCGTCATAACCGATCTGTACTTCGGTAATGTCTTTAACACCGTTGGACTTGCACAGCTCAAACTCGGACTGCTTCATACGGCGGGAAGCATTGGTGATATCGGGGTGCTGGGTGCCAACGCCCTGACAAAACAGCTTCAGTCCACCACCGGAGCCGGTGGATTCAATTTTGGGGGTCGGGAAACTGGTATTGCGGCCGAACCGTTCTGCTACCACAGTGGCAAAGGGATAGACGGTGGATGAACCGACTATGGAAACGGTATCACGAGCCATTGCTGGCACACTGGACAGAGCCAGTGCTGCAGCGAGTACTAATTTATGGGTATTTTTCACGTTTGCCTCCAGGGCTGATCATTAACATCGGGACTGATGCTAGTGGTCTATCGTGACAACTCTATGAATCTTGTATGACAGTAATGTGACAACCGCCAGATCCCATAATACAAACAGGCTTCCGATTGGATTGCCATCAGCTCTCCCACCAACCATCTCAGGTTTGTTCTGGTCGCGACCCGCCCTGTCTTATAAACTGTGTGACGGTTGCGAGAGATAATAAAAATGCCTCGATTGATACATTTTCTGGAACATCTGGCCAGCGGTATCGACTGTTTTACTGAATGGACCGGCAGATTGGTGGCCTGGCTGACCCTCGCCATGATGGTGTTGACCTGTCTGGTGGTGGTCATGCGCTATTTCCTGCAATCCGGCTCGATCGCCTTACAGGAGTCGGTCACTTATTTTCATGCAGTGGTTTTTCTGCTAGGTGCCGCCTTTACGCTAAAACGCGGCGGCCACGTTCGCGTGGATATTTTCTATCAACGTTACAGCCCGCGCATGAAAGCACTGGTGGATGCGCTGGGTGGACTACTGTTTCTCATCCCTGTATGTATTCTGATACTGCTGTTCTGCTGGGAGTACGTCACAAACAGCTGGGCAATAAGGGAGGTCTCCAAGGAAGCGAGCGGGCTGCCGTGGGTTTACCTGCTGAAAACCCTGTTAATCCTGATGCCGATTACCCTGCTGTTGCAGGGTATCGCGGAAGTGATCAAAAACCTGCTATTTTTCTTTGGGTTGAGTCAGACACAAACCATTGAACATCAGGAGCACGTGCTCTGATGGTTGAATACATTCCTGTACTGATGTTTGCCGTGGTCTGCCTGATGCTGATGGCTGGCTACCCGGTGGCGTTTTCGCTGGCGGGCACCGCACTGATTTTTGCAATGGTTGGCACCGCCACCGGCCATTTTGACATGTCCTTTTTGCATGCCCTGCCCAACCGTTTATACGGCACGATCGACAATACCACACTGATCGCTGTGCCCCTGTTTGTGCTGATGGGCGTCATGCTGGAAAAATCCCGATTGGCAGAGGACCTGCTGGATAGCATGGCCCTGCTGTTTGGGAAATTCAAAGGGGGACTGGGTATTTCGGTGGTAGTGGTAGGCATGCTGCTGGCTGCCAGCACCGGGATTGTCGGCGCCACGGTGGTCGCCATGGGACTGATGTCCCTGCCCACCATGTTGAAACGCGGTTACCATCCGGCACTGGCCACCGGCTCCATTTGCGCCACCGGCACCCTGGGGCAGATTATTCCCCCATCCATCGCCCTGGTTCTGCTGGGCGATATCCTGTCCAGCGCCTACCAGCAGGCCCAGCTGGGAATGGGTATTTTTAACCCGAAAACAATCTCTATCGGGGATCTGTTTGTGGGCGCGATTGTGCCCGGCCTGTTACTGGTAACCCTTTACATTCTGTATCTGATTGCCATCTCACGGCTTAAACCCGAGCTTGCACCAGTGGCTGAGGTTGACGGTGAGTCCAGCCTCTCGGCTGCCAGATTGCTGCGCAGCCTGTTACCGCCGGTGGTGTTGATCGTGGCCGTACTGGGTTCGATTCTCAGTGGTGCAGCCACCCCCACGGAAGCGGCCGGTGTAGGTGCCATGGGGGCCACCCTGCTGGCACTGGGGCGTCGGCAACTGACCATGAAAAGGTTGCGGGATATCACCCAGTCCACCACGGAAGTCACTGCCATGGTGTTCCTGATCCTGATCGGTGCCGCGATATTCTCCCTGATCTTCCGGGGTTTTGGCGGCGAGGAATTGATGGAGGACCTGTTTCATCGTATTCCCGGCGGGGTTGTCGGTGCCACGCTGGTGGTCATGGTGGTGATTTTTCTACTGGGTTTTATTCTCGATTTTATCGAAATCACCTTTGTCGTCGTGCCTATCGTCGGACCTATTTTGCTGGCAATGGGACTTGACCCGGTTTGGCTTGGCATCATGATCGCCATCAACCTGCAAACCTCTTTTCTGACACCACCCTTTGGCTTTGCCCTGTTCTATCTGCGCGGTGTTGCACCGCCCTCGGTAGCAACCCGCGATATTTACCGCGGCGTCGTGCCTTTTATCATTATTCAACTATTGCTGATGTTAATGTTGGCCATCTGGCCCTCGCTGGCCACCTGGCTGCCATCCATTGTTTTCTGAAATCCGTACAGGATTTAATTATAAGGAGTAGAGCTTGACTGAAATCAATCAACCACCGGCACCCCGCGGCGAACTCACCCTGCAGACGATAGCCATGCCCAAAGACACCAATTCCAGTGGTGATATTTTTGGTGGCTGGCTGCTCTCACAAATGGACCTCGGTAGCTCCATTCTGGCCCAGCGTGTTGCAAAAGGTCGCGTGGCCACGGTTGCAATCAGTGAAATGTCGTTTCTTCGACCGGTTCCGGTTGGTGCCATTGTCAGCTGCTACTGTGAGTTGATGCAGGTCGGCAGCAGCTCCATGACCATCAACGTTGAGGTCTGGATCAACATTGAATCCACCAATGAGCCCGCCAAGGTAACAGAGGGGCAATTTGTTTTTGTTGCCATCGACGAACGGGGCAAAACCCGCACGGTCAGCAAGGACAAATAAAAACGGTATTGGCAGATACCACCAATACCGTTCCATGTTTATGTGCGGGGGCTCAATATTGCCAACCGGGAAGTCGGCCTGAAGGTACTGAAAAGTGTCTATTGCTGCTGCCCGGCTTCTATTTTTTCAAAATATTCCGTGAGTTCCTGAAAACCACCGATATATTCTTTACCGTGGAATATCTGCGGTACCGTATTGACCGGTTGGCCAATGGTTTTGGCGAGGTCTGCCGGGCTGATACCCTCGTCGTGGATATTTACATAACGGTATTCCAGCCCCTTTTTTTCCATCAGCTCCTTGGCGCGGCGACAGAAACCACAGGCATCGTGGCCGAAAATAGTAAAAGGTTGCATAGTGTTTCTCCTGTTGGAATCAGATATTCATAGTAAATACTTTAGCTTTCGACCAACAATAGCTCTAGCTAATTATTGCTATGCTGGTAATAGCAATAAGCAATCATCGGTTAACTATTTCTTCACGCAACCACAGCATTTTCAGCAAAATCAAAATCGCTACCGCCGCCAGCAGATGCTTAAGGGTATGACCGCTAATGAGGGTGGTTGCGGCAAAAATCTGCTGGTCCAGATACTCCGTCAACTTCGCCAGACCGTAGCAGAGCAGAATAGCCAGAATATCCCCGCTTCTGGTAAATCGAGATCGACTAATGGCCATCAACATGACCATGCAGAGTATCGGCAAAAACTGCACCAGGAGGTAGGGGCGCAGGTCGCCCCTACCCAGGGTCTCCGTGGTATGCCAGTAGATAACGGATCCTGCACCGGCCAACAGCAGTGGATAAAAAAGTATTTTTTGCAATGGGCGGCCCATATATTCAGCCAATAACGCCGTGAGCAGGGACATAAAAACAACAGCCATTGGCAGACGGTCCCAGAACAGTGTCTGATTGGTGGGGTTGAGATGAAACCAGATCGAACCGATGCCGGTAAAAATAACTGCTGTGAATAACGTCAGATAAACCGGCGTCACGGAAAAATTATCTTGCAGCAGTTGCCTTTTCCACGCCATCACAACGCCACAGATGCCAAGCAGAATAAGCGGCAGATTGGACACCACATTCCAGAAGTTTTTTATGCCTAGCAGCATTCTTTGATCAGCAAACTGCAGATACTTTTTCGGCTGTGCCACGGGTTCTACCAATAAAAAAAACAGGCCTGTAACGCTGACCAGTATAAGCAGCAGGAACGCAATTTTTTTATCCATGGCGTGAGCACATTTTCTGGTGTCCGCAAGCCCCTCTACCGCGCAGGAGCACCCTTGAGGGCATCGCCCGGGCAAGGATATCTATTCCTGACCACACACAACAGCACGCTGCCCTTAAATCCGGCAGAGGGTTTTAGCGCGACCTCATCTTCAATGGTTTTCATATACCTTCAGGAAGAACTGTATCAACCTTTGGCTATACCTGCCCATAAACCGGTGCTGCACAGTCGGCGTCAATAAAGCCCTTACTATTCGGGGGTTGCAGCCTTATAATTGCCGACTTTGCATGCCATGGGGGAACTCAGTTGTCACAGACTACACCGGATGTTTCAACTTTCCAGGGGCTTATTCTGTCTCTGCAACAGTTTTGGGCAAAGCACCACTGCGTCATCCTTCAACCGCTGGACATGGAGGTAGGTGCGGGAACCTTCCACCCGGCAACTTTCCTGCGCGCCATCGGCCCCGAAAGCTGGCACAGCGCCTATGTGCAACCCTGTCGCCGCCCCACAGATGGCCGCTACGGTGAAAATCCCAACCGACTGCAGCACTACTACCAGTTTCAGGTTGTCCTGAAACCGTCCCCCGATAATATTCAGGAGCTGTATCTCGACTCCCTGCGACAACTCGGCATTGATACCAATATCCACGATATTCGATTTGTGGAGGATAACTGGGAATCACCCACGCTGGGCGCCTGGGGGCTCGGCTGGGAAGTATGGCTGAACGGCATGGAGGTGACGCAGTTCACCTACTTTCAGCAGGTGGGCGGCCTGGAATGTTTTCCGGTCACCGGTGAGATCACCTACGGTCTCGAACGAATTGCCATGTATTTGCAGGGCGTGGATAGCATCTATGACCTGGTGTGGACCGAGGGACCGGAAGGCCGCGTCACTTACGGGGATGTTTTTCACCAGAATGAGGTGGAGATGTCAGCTTTTAACTTCAATGAGGCCAATGTGGATTTCCTGTTCCACAGCTTTGATGTTTACGAAAGCGAAAGTCAGCGGTTAATTGAAAAAGGCCTGCCACTACCCGCTTATGAAATGGTCATGAAAGCCTCGCACGCTTTCAATCTGCTGGACGCAAGGCATGCCATTTCCGTCACAGAGCGGCAACGTTTCATTCTCCGTGTGAGAACCCTGGCAAGAGCCGTGGCACAGGCGTATTTCAACTCACGTCTGGCACTTGGCTTCCCGCTGGCACCACCGGCCCTTGCCAATCACGTTAAACAGCTGGCAGCAGAGGCTCAAACATGAGTTCAGATTTTCTTGTTGAAATTGGCACAGAAGAGCTCCCACCAAAGTCACTGTTGAACCTGTCAGAGGCTTTTCGGGAGGAAATTGTAAATCGCCTCTCCGAGCTAAAGCTGAACTTTGGCACCGTTTCCTCATTTGCATCACCCCGTCGCCTGGCAGTGGTTGTTCGCGCACTCGATTCGATGACCCCAGGGCAGGAAACCATCAACTGGGGGCCACCCAAATCCGTTGCCTTCGATCAGGCTGGCATACCAACCCGCGCCGCCCAGGCCTTTGCCGAAAAAAATAACTGTCCGCTGGCTGCGTTGGCGGACATGGTTGAGCACGATGGCAAACAGGAAAAACTGTGCCACAGGGCCAGCCAACCGGGTCAATCAACCACTGCCCTGCTGGGGGATATCGTGTCCGGCGCTCTGACAGCATTGCCCATTCCAAAGCGCATGCGCTGGGGTACACGCCGCGAAGAATTCGTCCGGCCCGTTCACTGGATTGTTATGTTATTCGGTAACGATGTTGTCAATACACAGATAATGGGCCTGCTCGCCGGAAACCGAAGTCGCGGTCACCGTTTCCATGCCCCCAATGACATCGTTATTGACAGTCCCGCCGGTTATGGTCAGCAGCTGAAGCAGGCCTACGTGTTGGCAGACTTTGCTGAACGTCGCCATTTAATCCGGGAAGGTGTTCACGCCGCTGCCAAACAAGCCGGCGGCCATGCGGTTATCGATGACGATTTACTGAATGAAGTGACCGCCCTCAACGAGTGGCCCGTGCCATTGGTGGGACAGTTTGAAGCACGCTTTCTCGACGTCCCCGCGGAAGCACTGATCTCTTCCATGAAATCCCATCAGAAATATTTTCATGTGCTGGATGACAGCGGCAAGCTAATGCCCATCTTTATTACCGTTGCCAATATAGAGAGCACTGACCCCGAGCAGGTAATCCGCGGCAATGAAAGGGTGATACGACCACGCCTGTCGGATGCGGCCTTCTTTTACGAAACTGACCGGCAAACCACGCTGGCCAAACAGCGCGAGTCACTTCGCAGCATTGTGTTTCAGGCGAAGCTCGGATCGCTGTTTGACAAAACTGAACGGGTTGCCAGTCTGGCCCGGGCATTATCGGAGACAACCGGTGCCGACGGCGCGCTGGCATTCCGTGCCGGGGAGTTGAGCAAGTCGGATCTGGTGAGCGAAATGGTCGGTGAGTTCGATGATCTGCAAGGGACCATGGGCCGCTATTATGCAATGCACGATGGCGAAGACCCGGAAGTGGCCGATGCGCTTTTTGAACAATACCTGCCCCGTTTTGCCGGTGACATCATTCCCACCACCAGGACCGGGATTACCCTGGCGATAGCCGACCGCCTGGACACGCTCGTCGGCATCTTCGGTATCGGGCAACCGCCCAGCGGCTCAAAAGACCCCTTTGCCCTGCGTCGCGCAAGCCTCGGTGTATTGCGGATTATTGTCGAACACAATATCGATATTGATCTCAAGGTAGCACTGGACCTGGCACTCGCCCAACTCGATGCATCGGCGCTGGTAGAGAGTGCCGACCATATAAACAAGCAAGTACTCACTTACATGCTGGATCGCTTCAAGGGGCGATATGAAGATGAGCATATCCCTTCAGAAGTCTTCCAGTCCGTCGCTGCGCGACAGCTCAGTAATCCTCTCGATATTCATTTGCGAGTACTGGCTGTGCACGCCTTCAACCAACTGCCGGAAGCTGAGGCACTTGCCGCCGCCAACAAGCGTGTGTCCAATATTCTCTCCAAACAAACCGATCTGCCGGATGGCAGGGAAGTCAATCAGGACTTGCTTGCCGAGCCCGCCGAACAGGCACTCGCCAAAACACTCACGGCATTGACCGGTTCAGTCAGACCACTCCTTGAGGCCCGGGATTACACCAGCGCACTGAAAGAGCTGGCAAAATTGCGGGATTCGGTCGATCAGTTTTTTGATGAGGTCATGGTCATGGCAGAACAGTCAGAAGTGCGCATGAACCGCCTTGCGCTGTTACAAAAACTGCAGGCGTTGTTTTTGAATATAGCGGATATTTCCCTGTTGGTACCGGCCAAGTAAATGACTAAGCTGGTAATTCTCGACCGGGATGGTGTAATCAATCAGGACTCCGATAATTACATCAAGACTGTCGATGAATGGATCCCTCTGCCCGGCAGTATTGCTGCCATAGCCAGGCTCCACCGGGCCGGTTATAGCGTGGTCGTAGCTACCAACCAGTCGGGGATCGGACGAGGTCTGTTTGATCTTGATGACCTGGAAGCCATGCACGAAAAGTTATCTGGGCTTCTGGCACAACAGGGTGCCGAGTTGGCGGGAATATTCTATTGCCCCCATACACCAGAGGATCACTGCCATTGCCGAAAACCGGCACCCGGGCTTATCGATGCCATTGCCAGTGAATTTGGTGTGTCACTGAACGGCGTTCCCCTGATTGGCGACAGCCTGCGGGATCTACAGGCTGGCTTGAGTCATCAGTGCACTCCCATCCTGGTACGTACCGGCAAAGGTGCCGCCACGGAAAAGAAACTGCCTTCTCAACCGGAAATCGAGTTACAACAAGCGGCAGTTTTTGATGATCTAGGCCAGGCTGTGGATTATTTACTGGCCCAGGCCACAGGAATTTCCCATGAATAAGCCCATTATGCTCCTGCGTTCAATGCTGTTTTATCTGCTTTATATGCTGATAGTCTTTGTTTTTGGCCTCGTTTCTATCATTTCCGGGCCTTTTCTAGGCTACCTGAACCGTCACCGTCTACTCACCACCGCCGGCATGCTGATCAACCGTGCACTGAGTCTCACCTGCGGTATTAACGTCCAGGTAGATGGTCTGGAAAATGTCCCCCATACCCCGTGCGTCATCCTCAGTAAACACCAGTCTACCTGGGAGGTTTTTTTCCTGCAGCGGCTCTTTATGCCCGTCAGCACCATCCTGAAACAGGAGTTACTGAAAATACCCTTTTTTGGCTGGGGTATCCGCCTGATGCACCCCATTGCCATTGATCGCAGCAACCCCCGTCAAGCCATGAAACAGGTTATGCAGCAGGGTACGCAACGTATCAGCGAAGGGAATCGGGTGGTTATTTATCCAGAGGGGTCCCGCATCCCTTATGGTAAAATTGGCAAATATGGCCGAAGTGGCGCTGCTCTGGCGATTGCAGCGGGTGTGCCCATCATTCCGGTAGCCCATAATGCGGGCTATTGCTGGCCGGCCCGGCAACTGATGAAACGACCAGGCACGATCCATGTCATTATTGGCAAACCCATTATTGTGACAGCTGAAAGCAACAGCCAGGTTGTGACAGAACAGGTCAAAGACTGGATTGAGACACAGCAGCTAAGATTGGCCGATCAGTAAGTTTTCCATCGCAAGCTGTTAGATTTTCTACCCATACTCTCCTAGACTGAATTGTGTGACTGTTCACAACCAGCGTGGGTTTCATCCATGAAAGATATCGATAAAGGCGCTTATATTGGTGAGGATCGACGCAAGGAGCAGCGCCGAAAAAGCCCCGATAGGCGTGATGATATTCGTTTTGAACCCAATAAAGATGATCGCAGGGTAAATCGTGGTCGCCGGAAAGCGGATGGCGATGTCTGGCAAGATCACGAAGAATAGAACGCCCTGTATACAGACAAACAGACCATAAAAAACCCGGCCATTGGCCGGGTTTTTTGTTTAATAATCAATCAGTTAGA
>CATLZI010000029.1 GCA_950063125.1 uncultured Porticoccus sp.
CCGCCAACAGCGTACGTCCCCCAGCCAGTGCAGAGCCGTTCAGGGTATGCAACAATTCTGGTTTGCCGGTCTCCGGATTGCGCCAGCGGGCTTGCATCCGACGGGCCTGAAAATCACGAAAGTTACTACAGGATGAGATTTCGCGGTAACGCTGCTGGGATGGCAGCCATACCTCAATATCATAGGTGCGAGCGGCAGAAAAACCCAGGTCGCCACCACAGAGGATAATGGTTCGGTATGGAAGCTCCAGCTTCTGCAATATTAGCTCTGCGTGGTTGGTCAGTTGCTCCAGTGTTTCGGTGGATTTTTCCGGATGGACAAACTGAACCAACTCTACCTTTTCAAATTGATGCTGACGTATCATGCCGCGCGTATCCTTGCCATAACTGCCGGCTTCGCTGCGAAAACAGGGGCTGTGACAGGCAAATTTTACCGGCAATTGAGTCGCATCGAGAATGGCATCGCGAAAGACATTGGTGACGGGGACTTCGGCCGTCGGGATCAGATAAAGGTCGCGATCGTCGGTTAACTTAAAAAGATCTTCTTCAAATTTCGGCAACTGTCCTGTACCAAACAACGACTCGCTGTTGACGATATACGGCACATTGATTTCCTGGTAGCCGTGCTCGAGCGTATGTGTGTCCAGCATGAACTGGATCAGTGCGCGATGTAACCGGGCAATATCCCCGCGCATAACGGAGAAACGAGAACCGGTAATTTTGGTGGCTGTTTCAAAATCAAGGAGTCCACAACGCTCACCAAGGTCCACATGATCCCGCACTTCAAAATCAAAAGTTCTGGGTTGGCCCCAGCGACGAACCTCTACGTTATCATCTTCTGATTTGCCTGATGGTACTTCCTTATCGGGGATATTGGGCACATTGCGCAAATAATCATCCAATTGACGCTGAACAGCGTCGAGCGAATCGTCAGCTTTCAAGGCAGCAATTTTTAACGCCTCGCCCTTCTCTTTAAGAGGCGCAATATCTTCACCTCGCGCCTTGGCCTCGGCAATCGCCTTGCCCATGGATTTTGCATAGGCATTTCGTTCGGCCTGCAGTGATTGGGCTTTTTCCAGAAGGTCACGACGCAGTGCCCCCAGTTGATTGAGTTTTTCGACATCGAGAGTAAAACCCTTTACTGCCAGGGCTGCGGCCACAGTTTCCGGTTGAGAGCGAACGTATTTGGGATCCAGCATGGGGAGGGAAAGTCCTAAAGCAAACGAGTCAGCACAATGGCAACCAGGGTTCCAGAGAGGCATAAGACCAAGCTCAGAAAAACATAGGCGCCAGCCAGCGCAAGGTGGCCATTTTGCCACAAAGCGAGCGTATCAAGCGAGAAGGCTGAGAAAGTCGTGAATGCACCGATAAAACCCACCATCAACAGATCCCTTAATGCGGCGGGCAGTATGCCACGCTCTATGATGAGTACGTAAAAAACACCCATCAATACAGAACCAGCCACATTAACGAGCAAGGTACCGAGGGGAAAACGGTTACCGAACAGCGAAAAGACCAGCGAATTCACACCAAAGCGGGCCATTGCCCCCAGCGCGCCGCCAGCCGCAACCATTAGCCATTGCATCAATCATTCCCCTGATAACGTTTGACAGTGCTCGCTTCATCCTGATTACGGAGATGGCGGAGTTTTTCGGCGATCTGTTTCTCTAATCCCCGATCTGAGGGGAAGTAGTACTGCTTGTTTTTGAGTGCCTCGGGAAAATAATTTTCTCCGGGTGAGTAGGCCCCCGGCTCATTGTGTGAATAACGATATTCTGCGCCATAATCAAGGGATTTCATCAGCGCAGTGGGTGCATTTCGCAAATGCAGGGGAACATCATGGCTTGGCATGCTGTGCACATCAGCTTTGGCCTGATTAAAGGCCTGATAAACGGCATTACTCTTCGGCGCTGCCGCGAGATAGAGAACAGCCTGGGCAATAGTCAACTCACCCTCCGGACTACCCAAACGCTCCTGGGTTTGCCAGGCATCGAGGGCAATACTCAAAGCTCGCGGATCAGCATTGCCAATATCCTCACTGGCCATTCTTACCACACGGCGGGCGATGTAAAGAGGATCACAGCCGCCATCCAGCATGCGCGTATACCAATAGAGCGCAGCATCCGGTGAAGAGCCTCTCACCGCCTTGTGGAGTGCGGAAATCTGGTCGTAAAAGTATTCCCCGCCCTTGTCATAGCGACGGGTATCACCCAGCAGTACTTCTTCCACCACATCCCGGGTGATTTGTCCGTTATTCGCGAGATCACTGGCGATTTCCAGCAGGTTGAGGGCTTTTCTGGCATCGCCATCAGCGGCAGCTACTAATAACTGTACCGCATCCTCTGCCATATCGAGCTTTCTTGCACCCAGGCCTCTTTCAGTATCACTCAGGGCCTGCTGAATAATACGTGTCAGCTGCGCAGCATCGAGACTGCGCAAAACGTATACCCGGCAACGCGAAAGCAATGCATTGTTCAGCTCAAAAGACGGGTTTTCTGTGGTCGCACCGATCAACACGACAGTGCCATCTTCCACATAGGGTAAAAATGCATCCTGTTGCGATTTATTGAAACGGTGTACTTCGTCAACGAAAAGGATTGTTCGGCGCGACTGCTGATCGCGAATCGCTTGGGCCTGGGCAATCGCAGCCCTGATCTCTTTTACCCCAACCAAAACGGCAGAGACCGCTTCCAGATGGGCATCCACAGAGTTGGCCACCAGACGAGCCAGGGTGGTTTTACCCACCCCTGGCGGGCCCCAAAAGACCATTGAATGTAGTTGACCAGACTGGATTGCCTCACGGAGAGACCGCCCTTCACCAATCAAATGCGCTTGCCCGGCAAATTCGTCCAGCGAACGTGGACGCATTCGGGCTGCCAGCGGCTGGGCGATATTCTGAGCGAACAGATCACTATTCATCGCGGAGAATATCAGCCCCCTCCGGTGGTATAAACGTGAATAGCTCGGGGGATAACGGACAATTCAATTTGGCATTTGAAAAGTCTATTTCAGTGCGTTGACCCAGACCATCCCAGAGTTTCATGCCAGTGGGTTTCTTGCCAGCAAAGCTGAGTGTCAGCTTTTCATAGAGATTGTCATCCGTCAGAGGAATCAAGGTGAAAACCATCAGCTGGTCGAGCTCCACAGACACCCGGTAATTCTGTTCAAGTGCAGCCAGATCACCAATAAAAAGCACTGCTGGCGTTTTGCTGAGATCATCGCTAAAGGGTCGAACAGTTACCTGCTCAAGATCGGGATCAAACAGCCAGAGCGTTGTGCCATCAGAAACAATCAATTGCTCCATGGGAGGGGATGTTTCCCATCGCACCTGGCCTGGTCTGGCAGCCTGAAGATGACCAGATGTTTGCTGCAGGAGATCACCTTCAGTGGTATAGACGGCCTGAATGAACGCTGTATCCAGCGTATTCAGACCAATCAGTTTTTCGCGCAGTTTTTGGGCGGCATCTGCCGCACCTTCAGCAAAAAGCAACGTGCTGATCGACACCAAGAAAAGCAGAAGAAGCGAATGCCAAACTCTATTCAACTGTGCCTGCCTCATCAATGATGTCCATTAGTCTCTTCCCGCCCCGGGTGCCAGGACCTCCCGATTACCGTTGGTCCCCATTTCACTCACCACACCAGAAACTTCCATTTGTTCTATCAATCGTGCAGCGCGATTATAGCCAATACGCAATTTTCTCTGCACGGATGAGATGGACGCTTTGCGTGTTTTCAGAACGATAGCTACCGCCTCGTCATACAGTGGGTCAGATTCGCCATCATTATCTGCATCGCCACCCTCTGAAGAAAACCCGGGGACCAGAATTGAGCTGGTCGCCCCTTCGTCAGTGATCTCATCAAGATACTGGGGCTCTCCCCTGCGTTTCCAGTCGGCAACCACTTTGTGAACTTCATGGTCGTCCACAAAAGCACCATGCACCCGAATTGGCACACTGGTGCCTGGGGGTAGATATAACATATCTCCGTGCCCCAGTAGCTGCTCTGCCCCACCCTGGTCGAGGATGGTTCTTGAATCAATTTTGGAAGAGACCTGAAATGCTATACGAGTCGGTATATTGGCCTTGATCAGCCCGGTTATCACGTCGACTGATGGACGTTGCGTGGCAAGAATCAAATGAATCCCTGCTGCCCTCGCCTTCTGCGCGATACGGGCGATCAACTGTTCCACTTTCTTGCCGACAATCATCATCATGTCGGCAAATTCGTCAATGACCACTACGATATAGGGCAGTTTTTCGAGATCCGGCGGCGTCTGACCACCCTCTTCCGAAAACAAACTGGCATTCTCATCGGGGCGCCACAATGGGTCAGGAATAGATTTTCCTGCTGCAGCGGCGTCAGCGACCTTTCGGTTAAACCCGGCCAGGTTCCGCACACCCATGGCAGACATCAATTTATAGCGGCGCTCCATCTCTCCGACGCACCAGCGCAGACCACTGGCAGCATCCTTCATATCGGTGATCACCGGCGTCAGCAAATGGGGAATCCCCTCGTAAACCGATAGCTCCAACATTTTTGGATCTACCAGAATCAACCGCACATCTTCCGGACCAGCCTTGTAGAGAAGACTCAGTAACATCACATTAATGCCAACCGACTTCCCTGAGCCCGTGGTGCCCGCAACCAGCAAATGAGGCATTTTTCCCAGATCGGCGACGACGGGGAAACCTGAAATATCATTTCCCAAAGCCAGTGTTAGCGGAGATTTGGCGTGTTCGTAGGTCTCCGAAGACAACACCTCTGCAAGGCGGACAATTTCACGGTGCTCGTTGGGTATCTCAATGCCAACTACTGATTTGCCGGGAATCACCTCTACAACCCTGACGCTGACAACCGCCAGAGAACGGGCCAAGTCCCTTGCCAAATTACTGATTCTGCTTGCTTTTACGCCAGCTGCAGGCTGCAGTTCAAAACGGGTGACTACCGGTCCCGGCAATACTTCAACCACTTCGGCACTGATACCAAAATCCTGGAGTTTCACCTCCAGTTGCCGGGACATCGCTTCAAGAGATTCTCTCGAATAGCCCTTATCACCGCTTTTATCTACTTTATCCAACAAGTTGATAGGGGGTAAGCTGCCGCTGACTGGCTCGTCAAAAAGCGGACTTTGCCGCTCTTTTTGCACGCGGACACTAACGGATTCCTGTTTTACCGGTGTTTGAATAGTGGGCGGAATACGCGTTGCCTCTTTTGCCGCCCTTTTGGCTTTTACCTCCCGCCGATGAGATTGAGCGACTTCCGCATGCCGGGCTTCTTCCCGTCGAACCCTGTAACCGGCAATGCTGTGCCGCACCAACTCAAGTCCTCGCAGGGTGAGGCGCCCCGCACCATCTATTAATGCCATCCATGACAAATCCGTAAATACCGTAAGACCGAATAGAAAAATCGCCAGAAGGATTAATGTGCTGCCAACAAAACTGAAGGCTGTAGACGCCGCCGCAGAAACGGATGCTCCCAATATGCCGCCGACCCCAAAGGGCAGCGAAGTTGGCACACTGCCGTAGTGCAGGGCAACGAGAGAGGTGGCACAGGACATCACGAGAATCAGCCCCAGAATACGCAACGCAAAGACAACGCCGTCAAAACCACCCCGTTGCTGACGATAGGCACGGAATACACCCCATGCCCGTACGGCCAGCAAAATAGGGAAAAGATAGGAAATGTAGCCAAACAGGGAAAAAAACACATCCGACAACCAGGCGCCCATCGGGCCCGCAGCATTTTCGACCCTATTCTCAACACCAGTATGAGACCAGCCAGGATCACTCGGGGTATAACTGATAAACGCCAGCAACAGATATGCACAGACAGCCAGCCAGCCAATCAGCGCACCCTCTCTTAGAATGAGCTGCCCCCTGGAGGACGACTGCTCACCATTATAATCACGGGGTTTTGATTGCTGCTTCTCTCTACTCAACTGGGCCATCCAGGTTTTTCATTGCTGTTCGCTATTGTAATGGCAGCAAGTTGAAATACCAGCGGTGCGAGACGGCATAATCCCGGTATATTTCGCCCATAGAGAAATGCTATTTTGTATGCCTTGTTCCATTCTTTATGATAGTCATCGGCTCTTTGGGCCTAACTGAAACCCAATTCTGCAGGAAACCCTAATATATGTCGGCTGTACAACACCATAAACTGATCATCCTCGGCTCCGGACCCGCTGGATATACTGCTGCTGTCTATGCTGCACGCGCCAACCTCAACCCTGTCATTATTACCGGCATGCAGCAGGGGGGCCAGTTGACCACGACCACGGATGTGGATAACTGGCCTGGCGATGCAGAGGGTGTGCAGGGGCCTGACTTGATGATGCGTATGCAGGCTCACGCTGAGCGCTTTGATACACGCATCATTTTTGATCATATTGAGCATGTTGACTTAAAACAGCGCCCGTTTTTGCTTAAGGGCAGTCAAACCTTCAGTTGCGATGCACTGATTATTGCCACAGGGGCTTCCGCGCAGTACCTCGGATTACCATCGGAAGAAGCGTTCATGGGCAAAGGCGTAAGTGCCTGTGCCACCTGTGACGGCTTTTTCTACCGCGGACAAAAAGTCGCTGTTATCGGCGGTGGTAATACCGCTGTCGAGGAAGCGCTTTACCTGTCAAATATCTGCAGTGAGGTCACACTGATTCATCGGCGAGAGACCCTGCGCTCCGAAAAAATATTACAGGATAAGCTATTTGATCGCGCCAAGAACGGCAACATCACACTCCTTTGGAATCACACTCTGGACGAAGTACTGGGTGATGACACCGGGGTTACAGGGTTGCGCGCTGTGAGCACGCTTGATGGCAAGGCTACAAACATTGCCTTATCGGGTGTATTTATTGCCATTGGCCACAAACCGAATACGGATATATTTAAAGACCAACTCGAGATGAAAAATGGCTATATCATTGTTCATGGAGGTAGCGATGGAAATGCCACAGCCACCAGCATAGACGGTGTCTTTGCCGCTGGCGATGTTGCAGATCATGTGTATCGTCAGGCTGTCACTTCTGCCGGTTCCGGTTGCATGGCGGCGCTGGATGCCGAAAAATATCTTGATGCGTTAGCTTGATAATGCAAGAAAAGTTAACCCCGCTTGATAACATGAACCCGATTTTTCCAAATCCTGAAAAGGCTTTGAAAGAACCAGCAGGGCTACTGGCTATTGGCGGGAACCTTACAACAACGACTCTTTTGTCCGCCTATCGTCAGGGTATTTTCCCCTGGTACGAGCATGGGCAACCCATATTGTGGTGGTCTCCCGATCCCCGGGCAGTTATTTACCCGGAACAGATACATATTTCACGATCACTAAAGAAGTCGATAAAACGCAGTAACTACCAAGTACGTACTAACACCGCTTTTTCGTCAGTTATCGAGCTCTGTGCTGCCCTCAGGTCTAACAGCCTCAGCGGAACCTGGATTACCCATGAAATGAAGCGCGCCTACAATGCGCTTCATCGAGAAGGTTTTGCACACTCAGTCGAAATCTGGCAGGACAACATACTTGTCGGCGGATTATATGGCGTCCTGATAGGACATGTGTTTTGCGGTGAGTCGATGTTCAGCCTAGTTAAAGACGCTTCCAAAATAGCCCTTGTGATATTGGCTGAAATAATGTGCCGTCAAGGGGAACCCTGTTTGATCGATTGCCAGATCAGTAACGACCACTTGCTTTCAATGGGCGCAACAACCATTCCGCGAGCAGTGTTTCTCGACCAGCTACAAGAATTGAAAGACAAGCCTTTCGATGGAGGTTTTAGGCATAATTCCCCCACGGGTTTAAACTGACAAGACAACATTCACCAAGTTAAGCAGTATTATTATGTCCAGGGATATTTCACCAGATGTCAAGGCCATCAGACTTTTTCTGACTGAGCCTCATGCCTGTAGTTATCTTGAACATCAACAAGCGACAACGGCGTTTGTCGATCCCAGCCTAAAGGTTGATCAAAATCTCTACAGTTACTTATCTGGTCTGGGTTTTCGTCGCAGTGGACGGTATATCTATGCTCCTCGCTGCAAGCATTGTAACGCTTGTATTCCTGCCAGGATTCCGGTCGCGCAATTTAAACCCAACCGCCAACAGCGTCGGTGTCGTAAGCAAAACGGCGATCTCAGTATTTGGCTGACCCGTATGGTCAACGAAAGCGAGCACTACCCTCTTTACAGGCAGTACCTCAACAGCCGCCATGCCGACGGTGATATGTATCCGCCGACCATTGGTCAATATCGTGACTTCATCAGTAATATTCATGACTATAGCGCCATGATGGAGATTCGCTTAAAGGGCGAACTGGTCGCGGCAGGTCTTGTGGACATTCTCAACGACGGCCTATCCGCCATCTACACTTACTACTCACCAAGGTTGTCGAAGCGCAGCCTTGGCACTTTCTCGATTTTGGCAGAGCTTATGTTGGCAAGAGAGTTGGGGCTTCCCTACCTTTACTTAGGATACTGGATAAAGGATAGCCCAAAAATGGCTTACAAGGACAGATATCAACCGTTGGAGTTGCTCAGAGATGGTGAATGGGCACCAATGAATTGACATTACCCGATTTTCAGGCAGAATGCGCCACTTCCAGAAGAAACCGTTCGCGGAGAATACAGGCAGCATGTCGAAAGAAGATCATATTGAGATGGAAGGTGAAGTGGTAGACACACTTCCCAATACAACTTTTCGCGTAAAACTGGAGAATGGGCACATTGTTACAGCACATATTTCCGGAAAAATGCGCAAAAATTACATACGCATCCTGACCGGAGACAAGGTCAAGGTCGAACTCACACCCTATGACTTGAGCAAGGGTCGAATCACCTATCGTGCTCGCTAATTCGACCCTTTTGACATCATAATCAAGCCTCTTCAACCTCTGTCTCAATCAGCAATTCACCGTCTTCCGATACAGAAACGTGTACAACGCCTCCGGAAGATAAATTGCCGAACAACACTTCTTCAGCTAGTGGTTTCTTGATTTTTTCCTGTATCAAACGAGCCATGGGGCGAGCACCCATTTTCTCATCATAGCCACGTTTAGCTAACCAGTCTCTCGCTTCGTCATCAACCTCAAGTGATACGCGTTTGTCATCCAGCTGTTGTTGCAACTGGCTGAGGAACTTGTCAACCACGGTATGAATCACGCTGCTGTCCAGCGACTTGAACTGAATAATTGCATCAAGGCGATTCCTGAACTCCGGTGTAAACAGTTTGGTAATCGCGGCCATGCCATCCGTTGTATGGTCCTGAGTGGTAAAACCAATCGAGCTGCGACTCATCTCTTCGGCACCGGCGTTGGTCGTCATAATCAGAATGATATTTCTGAAATCGGCCTTTCGCCCATTGTTATCAGTAAGTGTCCCGTGGTCCATTACTTGCAGTAAAAGGTTGAAAACCTCCGGGTGGGCCTTCTCAATTTCATCAAGCAAAACAACAGCATGGGGATTTTTAGTCACAGCATCCGTTAACAACCCACCCTGGTCAAAACCCACATAACCCGGGGGGGCACCTATCAGCCTGGAGACGGTATGCCGCTCCATATACTCCGACATGTCAAAACGCAACAATTCAATACCCAGCACTTCAGCCAGTTGCCGCGACACCTCGGTTTTACCCACACCTGTCGGCCCGGAAAACAGGAAAGAACCAATCGGCTTTTCGCCTTCTCTAAGGCCTGCACGGGCCAGCTTGATTGACGTAGAAAGTGCTGAAATCGCTTCATCCTGGCCAAAAACTACCATTTTCAGCTTGTCTGTGAGGCCTTTCAGCTGCTCCTTGTCAGAGGCAGAGACACTTTTTGGCGGAATTCTTGCCATCTTCGCGACAATCGCCTCCACATCGCCGACACCGACGACTTTTTTTCGTTTCGACGGTGGCTGCAACTGCTGATAGGCACCCGCTTCATCAATGATGTCTATTGCCTTGTCTGGCAGAAAACGATCGTTAATGTGACGTGCAGACAACTCTGCTGCAGCTTTCAGGGCCGCCTGGGTAAACTTCAGCTTGTGATGCTCTTCAAAACGGGACTTGAGCCCCTTGAGAATGCCCACAGTCTCCTCAACAGTAGGTTCAGACACATCAATTTTCTGGAAGCGACGAGACAGCGCCCTGTCTTTTTCAAAAATGCCACGATACTCCTGAAAAGTCGTCGAACCGATACAACGGATTTTTCCGGACGTCAAAAGGGGCTTTAACAAATTTGAGGCATCCATAACACCACCGGACGCAGCACCAGCACCGATGATGGTATGAATTTCGTCGATAAAGAGGATCGCACCCTCCTTCTCACGGAGTTCGGCAAGCACACCTTTGAACCGCTTCTCAAAGTCACCACGGTATTTAGTGCCCGCAAGCAAATCGCCAAGATCGAGGGCATAGACAACGCTATTACGAAGCGTATCTGCCACCTTGTCTTCGACGATCATTTTAGCGAGGCCTTCAGCGATAGCCGTTTTACCCACACCGGCTTCACCGACCAGTAGTGGATTATTCTTGCGACGACGAGCCAGCACCTGGCAGACACGCTCCACCTCCTCAACACGCCCCACTAGGGGATCGATATAGCCTTTGCTAGCCTGGGCATTTAAATTAGTGGTGAATTGCTCCAGCAGACTACTGCTGTTGTTTTCCGCATCAGCGGCACTTTCTTCCTGAGGAGACTCACCATCGTGCTGCTCCGACTGGTCTGCGTATTTGGAAATTCCGTGGGAAAGATAGTTAACCACATCGATTCTGGCTACATTTTGCAGACGGAGGAAGTACACGGCCTGACTTTCCTGCTCGCTGAATAACGCAACCAGTACATTATCACCCTGAACCTCGCTTTTACCGGAGGACTGCACATGAAACACAGCTCGCTGAAGAACGCGTTGAAAACCGAGTGTTGGCTGAGTGTCCCTTTCATCAAGCTCATCAGGGATTATTGGTGTTGTAGACTCAATAAACTCATCCAGGTCATGGCGAAGTACATTGATGTCGACGCCACAGGCTCTCAATACCTTGAGTGCTGACTCGTTGTCCAGCAACGCGAGTAGTAGATGTTCTACCGTCATGAATTCATGACGTTTGTGACGGGCCCCTTTAAAGGCCTTATTCAGACTGAGCTCAAGCTCTCTGCTTAACATATATCGATACCTTTAAACTCTACTTTAGAGATCATCATCTTCCGAGGGTTCTACTTCGCAAAGTAATGGATGTTCATTCTTTCTGGCATACTCATTCACTTGTGCGACTTTGGTTTCTGCAACATCCTTCGTGTATACACCACATACGGCCTTGCCGTCCAAATGGACCTTCAGCATTACCCGCGTCGCCACCTCACGATTCATGCCAAAGAAGATTTCCAGTAAACCTACAACAAACTCCATCGGAGTATAATCATCATTAAACAGAACCACCTTGTATCTCTTTGGGCGTTTGAGTTCAGGTGATGCTGCTTCGACAACAGCAGCGGTATTGTGTTGCCACTCCTGTTGCTCATCATCTTTGTGACCAAAATAAATCTTCAAGCTCATTTTCATAAATCTTGTCGGAATCAACGGCTTCTATCTTACATATTAATACGCTATTTGCGGCCCTATTCTAGTGTTAAGAATAAGTTTATGTCGATTTTTTGCGATTATGGGAGACTTGACTTGATCGGTTTTTCATTATAGAAAACGCCCTTGAGCAAAAAATAAACACTATAAATCCTATTGAATTGGCAGGGTTATAACCTGCGGTTGTATAACAGCCATGCTTATAATAGAAAACCCGATGAGAGGTTGAGTATGCCGTCAGGAACAGTCAAGTGGTTTAACAATGCTAAAGGCTACGGGTTTATTCTGTCGTCAGATGGCGTTAGTGATGTCTTTGCCCACTATTCAGCCATCAATATGGAAGGTTACAAGACCTTAAAGGCTGGCCAAGAGGTGTCATTTGATCTTGCCGAGGGCCAAAAAGGCCTGCATGCATCTAACATTATGCCCTTGACCAATAACACTGAGGTTACCACGACAGAACCTGAGTCCGTCGAACAGTTTGAGAATGGGAATAATTAGTGTCTCCCCGGTCATAAAAAAGCCCCCGCACCACTCCTGAGGCGGGGGCTTTTAAATAACAGGGCTTACATTCTGGCGATCATCGCATCGCCAAACTGAGATGACGACAACAAGGTTGCGCCATCCATAAGACGCTCAAAGTCGTATGTGACCTTTTTCTCGGAAATTGCGCCCTCGATCCCTTTGATAATCAAATCAGCGGCTTCATTCCAACCCATGTGCCGAAGCATCATTTCAGCAGAGAGAATCAGTGAACCGGGGTTAACCTTATCCTGGCCAGCATATTTTGGCGCAGTACCGTGGGTAGCCTCAAAAATAGCTATATTATCAGAGAGGTTGGCACCTGGTGCGATACCAATACCGCCCACTTGGGCAGCAAGTGCGTCCGACAGGTAGTCACCATTCAAATTAAGCGTGGCAATGACATCATATTCAGCCGGACGCAAAAGAACCTGTTGCAACATCGCATCTGCAATCACTTCTTTAATAACAATTTCTTTACCGGTGTTCGGGTTCTTCATGACCTGCCAAGGCCCACCATCCAGAGGCTTCGCGCCAAATTCATCTCTGGCCACTTCAAAGCCCCAATCACAAAAAGCACCTTCGGTGAATTTCATGATATTACCCTTGTGAACCAGGGTGACAGAGGATTTATCCTGATCGATCGCATATTGAATGGCTTTACTGACCAGGCGCTTGGTCCCCTGCTCTGAAACAGGCTTGACACCGATACCACAATTTTCCGGGAAGCGGATTTTGGTCACGCCCATTTCATTGCGGAGGAAATTAATGACCTTCTTGGCTTCATCAGTGCCTGCACGCCACTCGATGCCGGCATAAATATCCTCTGAGTTTTCACGGAAGATGCACATGTCCACTTCACCCGGTTTTTTTACCGGTGAAGGAACGCCCTGAAACCAGCGAACCGGACGCTGACAGACATACAGGTCAAGCTCCTGACGCAGAGCCACATTCAATGAGCGAAAGCCACCACCCACCGGCGTCGTCAATGGACCCTTGATTGAAACACTAAACTCTCTGATGGCATCCAGCGTCTCGGCGGGAAACCAGTCACCATCATAAATTTCTGCAGCTTTCTCGCCACAATAAACTTCCATCCAGGAAATTTTCTTGCTCCCCGCGTAAGCCTTTTCAACGGCAGCATCTACAACTTTTACCATCACTGGCGTGATGTCTACACCGATACCGTCACCTTCGATGAACGGAATAATGGGGTTGCTGGGAACATTGAGAGAATAATCGGAATTGACTGTAATTTTTTCACCATCAGTTGGTATCTGGATGTGCTGATATCCCATTGTTGGCTCCATATGTTGGGTAGGTTACTAGTGCGTTATTGTCCGGTTTGGAACAAATAATCCTTGGTTTTATTGTTGTATAACTTTAGAAACGCATAAGATGTTATCACAAACACATGTGCTCTTGTAGTTGATTTACATGGCTTCAGGGCATTTTAGCCTCAAAAACAAGTGTAATTTGAGGGTAGTTCAAGATTCCTAAACGGCCCTTTACACGCTACTGCGCAAGACCTACAGGGCTATTGCGGACCCTGTTGCACTACGATTCCTCGTAGCGCCTCACCAGAGGAAATACGCACCTATCAATGGCTAATCACACCGTTGTGAACCACCTTTTATT
>CATLZI010000030.1 GCA_950063125.1 uncultured Porticoccus sp.
GGAATTTATCCCCCGCTGATTCGAACCAGGCGTGCTGCATGGCATTGAGATGCCTCAGGCGGCTCCGCGGGTATTCGCCGCGCCTGGCGATATCCAGGGCCGACTGGGACACATCCGTGGCCAACAGGCGAAACGGAGAACACAATTTACCCGCCTGACAGAGTTGCTCTGAGAGTATCGCCAGCGAATAGGCCTCCTCACCACTGGCACAGCCGACGCTCCACAGACTGAAACCAGACGGTGGTTCCGATTGCGGGTCAGACCCGGGAACATCGGGACCACCCGTCAGAATGTTTGCCACATAATTAAACGAAGGAGGGTGACGGAAAAACCGTGTTTCCTTGATCAACAGGCGATCCACCAGGGCTTGCAGGTTCCCCGGGCTATCCTCTGCCTGCCGAAAAAAAGACTGGTGCTCAACCATTCGGCGACGGGCAAAGGGCGCCCAGCAATCACTGACTGCTATACCGCTGTGTGATTTAAACAAACGGCACCAATTTCTGAATTTTCGCTCAGTCAATTCCATGGCGGGGTCCATCGGAAAATTCCGCCATCAATCAGGCCTGGCCATCCGGAGAAGATGGCTTTTTCTTCTCCCTGTTGCCCACCTGATCACCGGTATGTTCTTCCCATTCTGCAGAGAAATCTTCATCTTCATCCAGTTCCCTGGCCAGGTGGTCGAAGTCCATATCGCCATCATCTGACTGCAGTGACTTGAGAATTTCCTCTTCATCGTAGCTGTCATTATCGTTATCGTCGGCGCTTGGTAAACGCTCACTGCCATCTGCTGATCTAGCCGTTTCAGGCGAGGATGTTTGACCTTTATACATCGCCTTTTCTATTTCATCGGCTTCCTGCTCGCTTAAGCTGGTAGCACGCATGGGCTGGCGGACCGGGGCAGCTGGTTTGTCTGCGGCACTGTCCTCGGGGTCGTCGGTCCCATCAGCGGGCACGTCTTCGCCGATATAGTCGAGAAGCTCATCTTCAGCAGCATCCTCGAAAAGCACATCATCGCCGAAAGCGTATTCATTAAAATCCCCGACCTGCTTCGGTTCCTGGTGGGGATGATGGCGCTCCATGGAGGCAGGCAACTTGAACCCGGAGACCGAATTTCTCAGGTCAACGGCCAGTTCCGCCAATTCACCAATGGACTGGGCCGTATTATTGGTGCCGGAAAGGGTCTGAGAGGTAATATCCTGGATCACATTCATCGTTCTGGAAATGTGTCCAGCGGTCGTGGCCTGATGCTTGGCCGCCGTGGAGATATCCTGAATCAGTTCCGCAAGATCGGCCGAGACGGTTTCAATTTCCTCCAGGGCACCCTCCGCAGCATGGGCCCGCTCTGCCCCTCTGACTACCTCGGACGTCGTTTGCTCCATGGAGCTGACGGCTTCATTGGTGTCGGTCTGAATGGTTTTCACCAACGAGGCAATCTGCTTGGTTGCCCCGGCAGAACGCTCGGCAAGACGCTGGACTTCGTCGGCAACCACCGCGAAGCCACGTCCGGCATCACCGGCCATTGAGGCCTGTATAGCGGCGTTGAGTGCGAGAATATTGGTCTGGTCAGCAATGTCATTAATCAGTGATACGATGTCACCGATTTCCTGGGAGCTCTCCCCCAGTCGCTTGATGCGCTTGGACGTATCCTGAATTTGCTCACGAATCGTATCCATGCCACCAATGGTATTCTGTACGACCTCGGCACCTTTCTTGGCAATCGAGACCGATTTTTCCGCCACCGAGGCAGATTCGGCGGAGTTTGCTGAAACCTGATCAATCGTGACGGCCATTTCGTTGATGGCTGCCGAGGCCCCGGCAATTTCCTGCGCCTGATGTTCGGAAGCGTCAGCCAGCTGCAGCGCCGTGGCCCGGGTTTCATTGGCCGCGGCCGAGACGTTTTCAGAGGTATCCTGTATCTGAGCCACCAGTATCCGCAGCTGGTCGATGGCGTAGTTGATCGAGTCTGCAATCGCACCGGTAAAATCCTCGGTGACAGTGGCATGACTGGTAAGGTCACCCTCACCAAGACCGGCGATCTCATCCAGCAGACGCAGAATTGCCTGCTGGTTCTGCTTGTTGTCCATCGCCGTTTCCTGAAGCCGGCGGCGGGTTTCCGCCGAGATCAGTACACCCATTAACGCCATGATAATCACACCGATGACACCGGCGTACAGTGCTGTTTGATACGTAAAACTGCGGCTCTGCGGCAGCGCGGCGATCGCATCGGAGATATTGTTGATTCGCTCCTGCAGGAGAGGCGATTCGTCAAGGATGCTCTTGCTTGCCTGACTGGCGCTGAAGAACGCCGGGGTAGCATCAAAAATTTCCTGGATGGAACTGCTGACAAACGCAAAATGTTCTGTACTGCTGTCCAGGTTCTCTCTTGCACGAGGGACGGTAACAGGGCTGATACCCAGTTCGGCATCACCATTCTTCATACCCGCCAGCACTTGCCCAAACATTTTCACATCGCGGGAGAACTGGTCAGCGGCAGTTTTTGCATCGGCACTGCCGATCAGCATTTTGTCCACATTGCGGCCAATTCTCTCGGCACGCCAGATTTGCGCCTGTGCAAGTGCCACCTGTTCTGAGGGCGCTCTGCCGGCCAGCAGAATATCCACCACTTCCATATGCTCCTGTTGGAGTTCCGGCAGGCTTTGGTTCAGCGTCGCAGCGACCTTGTTGAGGAAGATGACGGTGTCCTGATTGTCGATAATCGTACGAGCATTTTGCTGGGCGGTGATCCACACTTCCGAAAGCGCATCCAGTGGAGGGGCAGCCACCTCATCCACCAGGTTGCCATGCAGTTTACCCCAGCTCTCCTGCATGCGATCAACCAAACCCTGCAGCTCATCAAATGCCCCCTCGTTACCCGCAGTTGATTCCCGGGACAAACTGACGAGCCGGTAGGATAGCGCCCGCAACTCTGACGTCAGCTGCAAACTTTCCTGATCCCTGGCATTTTGATTGAAGACCATCAACAGGTTGAAGCCGAGAAAAACCACCACCACCATCAACA
Source organism: uncultured Porticoccus sp. (assembly GCA_950063125.1). Lineage (GTDB taxonomy): Bacteria > Pseudomonadota > Gammaproteobacteria > Pseudomonadales > Porticoccaceae > Porticoccus. The sequence goes on from CATLZI010000030.1 coordinate 3,020, forward strand.
GTACCGACAGAAAGGTGATCAGGGATTTATTTTTGGATTTGTTGACCGCCGTTTTCATGTGAATATCACTCCAAGCCTGTGTTGCGGCTACCTGTGGCAGACCCGCACAAATTTTTCTGGGCAGCCAGCTAGGCCGCCACTTCGGTAAAACGCCGGTCTGCCAGCAACTGACTGGGGCGCAGCAAAATCCAGGTGCCATCAGCCTGGACAAAACCCCCATCTGCATATGGCGCGAGCCTGTCGGGGATATCATTCAGGTTTCTGGTATATGTATCTATCTTGAAATGACGCATGCCATAAACACGGTCAACTGTCAGGCCAACAAACATACCCATCATATCAATCACCATCACCCGTTGCTGTTTTGCTGAACCGGATAATTTGTCACCCAGAAATGTTGCCAGGTTGACGATTGGCAATAATCTTCCCCGCAGATTTGCTATTCCCAGCACCCAGCGCTTCACCCTGGGCAGTCGGGTGTATTGCGGCATTTCAACAATTTCAGTGAGCTCTTCCAATGCAACCACCAGGTTAATGCCGAGTACGGAAAAGCACACCACCTTGCAGGAAGGAACGATATCCTGCTGCGCCGGCAATCCGCGTTTCGCGCTATTAAACCGCTGCGACAGGGATAGGAGCGTATTGAACGGTGAACTGACCATGACTCTCTAGCAACCAGTATTCAACTGATTACTTCCTTCAGAATGCTGATGAGATCTTTTTCATTGACTGGTTTGGTGAGATAGGCCTTGGCACCCTGCCGCATACCCCAGACTTTATCGGTTTCCTGGTCTTTGGTAGTAACAATGATCACAGGGATATGCTCCGTCTCGCTGGCCTTGCTCAACTGGCGGGTCGCCTGAAAACCATTGACTCCGGGCAACACAATATCCATCAAAACAGCATCCGGTTGCTCTCTCAGGGCCATGCTATAACCGGCTTCGCCACTATCGGCCGCCAGCACCTCATAGCCATTTTTTTTCAGCATACCAGTGAGTCGGTGTGTCTCAGTGGGCGAATCATCAATGATCAGTACTCTCGCCATATGCGCCCCCATCCGGGATATCGGTAGTTTGTTCCGCTGTTGAATCCGGGGCAGCTGCTCGGGGAGCAAACCTCTCCAGCGCCTCAAATAACTCAGCTTTGCTGAATGGCTTGGTGAGATAATCATCAGCCCCCACAATTCGCCCTTTTGCCTTGTCAAACAAGCCATCCTTGCTCGACAGCATAATGACCGGTGTAAATTTAAAGTGGCTGTTATTCTTGATCAGGGCGCAAGTCTGATAGCCATCCAGTCGCGGCATCATGATATCGACAAAAATGATATCAGGCCTGGTATCGGCAATCTTGGAAAGCGAGTCAAAACCGTCAATAGCCGTAATCACCTCGCACCCAGCTTTGCTCAGCAGTGTTTCCGCTGTACGGCGGATGGTATTGCTATCATCAATGACCATCACTTTAAGGCCGTTTAATTGCTCTTCCATTGTTCTTTGTCCCAATTTTTGATTCCCACAAGTCCGTGCCACCTGGATGGACTTATGTAACACAATCATGAGGTTTTATCTATAACCGCCTGTTGGGATTGGCCACCGGGCACCATTTTTAACATCAGGTATTGCGCTGACATGGCACTGGCCTTAAGTTACTGCCATGAATCGCAAACCCGCATGGCTATCATAAAGAACATGCCCACCCTGATAGCGTGACACAGGTAACAATTATGACGAGGACACTCGGCGTGGTCATGGATGCCATCGATAGCATCAACCCGAAAAAAGATACCACACTGGTGCTATTGCTGGCGGCTCAGAAGCGCGGCTGGCAGCTCATGCTGATGGAGCAATCCGACCTGGCGCTGGAAAACGGTGAACCCAGCGCAAGGATGACCCCCCTCAGGGTCAGAGATGATCTGCTGGACTGGTTCTCGCTCGATGAGCCCCAACGGCGACCCCTGTCAGAGCTGGACGTCATACTGATGCGCAAGGACCCGCCGTTCGACAGCGAGTACATCTACTCCACTTACCTGCTGGAAGCGGCGGAAAAGCGCGGCGTACTGGTCGTCAATAAACCCCAGGGGTTACGAGACTGCAACGAAAAAGTGTTTGCCACGCTGTTTCCTCAATGTGCGCCCCCTCTGCTGGTCAGCCGCGATGCAGTGATGCTCAAGCAATTTCACAAGACCCACAACAATGTAGTGTATAAACCCCTGGACGGCATGGGTGGGACCGCCGTATTTCATGTTCGTGCCGATGATCCGAATATCAACGTCATCATCGAGACACTGACCATGAATGGCAGCCGCACCATCATGGCACAGAAATTCATTCCCGAGATCCACCAGGGTGACAAGCGCATCCTGATGGTGGATGGTGTGCCGATACCCTTTTCCCTTGCCAGAATCCCACCTGAAGGTGACATCAGAGGCAACCTGGCAGTAGGCGGCAGGGGCGTCGTGCAACCGCTCACCGAAAGAGATCAGTGGATTGCAGCACAGGTTGGTCCCGTGCTGCGGGAGAGAGCCATTTTGTTTGCCGGGCTGGATGTGATCGGCGACTATCTGACGGAAATCAATGTCACCAGCCCCACCTGTGCACGGGAAATTGACCGGGCTGAATCTACCGATATTGGAGGCAAATTGATGGATGCCATAGAGGCAAGACTGGTCTGATGCCTGTCGCCATGCCGGAAATTCAACCAGAGCACCAGTCCGATCGGTTGGGATTTTCAATCTTCCTGGCTGTGGCCATCCACGCCATGATTATTTTTGGTATCGGCTTTAAACTCCAGCAACAACAATCACCGGCACCCACGCTGGAAGTGACTCTGGCACAACATCACCATGAAATTATCGACGAAATACCAGACTTCCTCGCCCAGCAACAGCAACAGGGCAGTGGCGAAGAGCAGCAGATAGACATGCTCACCACGGATCAGCGCCCGGAACTCAGCGCCGAACAACAGCAGTCCCCGGCATCTCCACCCGAACAACAGCGGCAACAGACACCTCGGGACGCGGTCACCCTGATATCGACCACCAGCGGTGAAAGCGCACCGACAGAAACGGCTCGAGAAGCCAAAGAGGGTGATACTGCTGTGCAATCAGCGCCTGCCATGACGCCGGAATTTGCCAGCCTGCAGGCAAAGCTGGATGAGAAGAAGCGTGAATACAGCACGCTGCCCAATGTCTTGCGGGTCACCTCCGCCAGCACCAAAGCCGCTGAGTATGCCGCCTACCTCCAGTACTGGATTGATCGTATCGAAGTCATCGGCAACAACCATTATCCGGAAGAAGCCCGTCGCAAGGCAATTTTTGGCGACCTACGGCTGGCAGTGACACTATTGCCGGACGGCACAGTGGAAAAAATTGAAATCCTGCTCAGTTCAGGACAGAGAGTGCTGGATCTGGCAGCGGTAAGAACGGTACGCCTGGCATCCCCGTTTGCGCCTTTTCCACCAGAGATGAAACAGTGGGACAAGCTGGAAATTATTCGCACCTGGCAATTTGAGCCCGGACACCGGCTCAACACCCAGTGACGCTATCATTACAATAAAGCACTACCTTTACTTGTTTTCTGTCGCAGCGCACCCATAATCCTAATATGGGTTCAACATCATCCAATCACCATTTCGAAAGCCTGAGCAACCATTTCCTGGTGGCCATGCCGGGCCTTCACGACCCCAATTTCTCTCACGCCGTCATTTACATTTGTGAGCACGGTCCCGACGGCGCCATGGGACTGGTCATCAATAACCCACTGGATGTACCGATCAGCCAGATTTTTGAACAGTTTGAACTGGGTTATTCACCACACATCGGCACCCAGCCCCTGTTGTCCGGGGGGCCCGTGCAAATTGAACGGGGTTTTGTGCTACACCGGGCAGGCGAAAGGCAGTGGGAGTCCACCCGAACCATTTCCGGTGAAGTCAGCCTTACCGCTTCACGGGATATCATCTCGGATATCGCTATCGAACGAGGTCCAAGCGAACTGCTTATCACCCTGGGGTATGCGGGCTGGGGGCCGGGCCAACTCGAGGAAGAGCTGGCCCACAACGCCTGGCTCACCGTCCCGGGCGATGCAGACATACTCTTTAATACGCCCTTTGAACGCCGAGCTTCGGCGGCAGCGGCAAAGATCGGGATTGACCTGAATATGCTGAGCACTGATGCCGGGCACGCCTGATCCAAACACGATGCCAGAAAAGCCCGTCACACTGTTAGCGTTTGATTTTGGTACCGGCCAGATTGGTGTTGCAGTGGGTCAAAGTCTGACCGGTAGCGCCAATCCACTGACGGTGCTCAAAGCCCGCGACGGCATTCCCAACTGGGAGCAGATTGCCGGACTGCTGGCAGAGTGGCAGCCGGATCAGCTGCTGGTGGGTCTGCCGCTGAACATGGACGGTTCAGAGAGTGCCTTTTGCCAGCGGGCAAGGAAGTTTGCCCGGCGGCTCAACGGTCGCTTTGGTCTCAAAGTCGCCATGGTAGATGAGCGTCTTTCAACGTTTGAAGCCAAGGGTCAGTCGAAAAATCACGTCCGACGACGTACGGACAGTTACCAGCAATCACCCGTGGATGACCTGGCCGCGGTGATCATACTCAACACCTGGCTGTCGGACCCGTCACTGGCACAGGCGCCCTGATGCGGGTCAGAAACGATTGATGTGGTCATTGCTGTCTTCCTCTACCTGCAACTCGTCGGCAGCATTGGACAGGTAACTGGCATCGGTTTCTGACTGGAGTTTGATCAGCAGGCGCAGATCATTCTTCGAATCAGCGTAGGTCATGGCGTCCTCGTAGGTGATCAAACCTTCGTCATAGAGGGCATAAAGGGCCTGATCAAAGGTCTGCATTCCCTGTTCAGTGGAGCGCGTCATCAACTCTTTCAGCTTGTGAACCTCACCCTTGCGGATCAGATCACCCACCAACGGTGTGTTAATCAGGATTTCAATGGCGGCGCGGCGGCCACTACCATCGGCCAGAGGGATCAGTTGCTGGGCAATCAGGGCCCGCATATTGAGCGACAAATCCATCCATAACTGGCCGTGACGCTCAGCAGGAAAAAAGTGCAGGATTCTGTCCAGCGCCTGGTTGGCATTGTTGGCGTGCAGAGTGGCCAGTACCAGGTGGCCGGTTTCGGCAAAGGTAACCGCATGCTCCATCGTCTCACGGGTACGGATCTCGCCGATCAGAATCACATCCGGTGCCTGGCGAAGGGTATTGCGCAAAGCAACCTCAAAAGACTCCGTATCGATGCCAACTTCCCGCTGGGTAACAATGCAGCTTTCATGGCGGTGTACAAACTCGATAGGATCCTCAACGGTAATAATATGACCACGGCTATTGCGATTGCGATGGCCAACCATTGCCGCCAGGGAAGTGGACTTACCGGTACCGGTAGCACCCACAAAGATAATGATACCGCGCTTGGTCATCACCAGATCATTCAAAATCGGTGGCAATAAAAGCTCTTCCACTGTGGGGATAATAGTTTCAATCCGACGGAGCACCATGCCCGCTTCGTTGCGCTGGAAAAAGGCACTAACCCTGAAACGACCCACCCCTTGGCGGCCAATGGCAAAATTCAGTTCTTTCTTTTCACGAAACTCAAGCCGCTGCTTTTCATCCATGATGCTTTCAACCACTTGATGAGCCTGCTCTGGCGACAGTGGCGTTTTACCCACCGGCACAATGGTGCCGTTAATTTTGATACTGGGAGCCACAGCGGCAGTAATAAACAGGTCTGAAGCCCCTTTTTCCACCATCAACTTAAGTAGTACATCAAAGTCCATTACATTCTCCGCAACTCAAATGCTGTCTTTTCCAAACAGCGCAGGCAGTTAACACCGGCAAATCAAACTAGAACTCATCCGGTATTTTGGCTTTTTCGCGGGCTGTCTCGCGGGTGATTACTTTCTGGGCTACCAGCCTGTGCAGATTCTGATCCATGGTTTGCATGCCGTGTGATGCTCCTGTCTGTATGGCGGAGTACATCTGGGCAATTTTTTCCTCGCGAATCAGATTGCGAATTGCCGGTGTGCCAATCATGATTTCGTGGGAAGCGATACGGCCGCCGCCAATCTTCTTCATCAGCGTTTGTGAAATTACCGCCTGCAGTGACTCGGACAGCATGGCCCGCACCATGGATTTTTCAGCCGCCGGAAACACATCCACAATACGGTCGATGGTTTTTGCTGCAGAGGTGGTATGGAGTGTGCCAAACACCAGGTGACCGGTTTCCGCCGCCGTCAGCGCCAGCCGGATCGTCTCCAGATCACGCATCTCACCCACCAGAATAATATCGGGATCTTCCCGTAGAGCGGACCGTAGTGCCTCGCTGAAGCCGTGGGTATCGCGGTGGACTTCCCGTTGGTTAACCAGGCACTTTTTACTTTCGTGAACAAATTCGATGGGGTCTTCAATGGTGAGAATGTGCTGATAGCGGTTCTCGTTGACGTAATCCATCATTGCAGCCAGCGTTGTGGACTTGCCCGAGCCCGTCGGCCCCGTAACCAAGACCAGTCCCCGCGGCAGCATGGAGAGATTGCGGAACACCTGTCCCAGGCCCAGATCCTCCAGCGTCAGAACCCGGGAGGGAATGGTACGAAATACCCCCGCAGCACCCCTGTTCTGGTTAAACGCATTGACCCGAAAGCGGGCCACACCAGGCACCTCGAACGAGAAATCCGTCTCCAGAAATTCTTCATAATCGCGACGCTGTTTGTCGTTCATGATGTCGTAGATTAACTGGTGGACTTCCTTGTGCTGCATGGGCGGGAGATTTACCCGCCGCATATCACCATCGATCCTGATCATCGGGGGCAGACCACCTGAAAGGTGCAAATCTGACGAACCCTGTTTTACGCTAAAAGCCAGCAGTTCCGTAATATCCATGCGTTAATCCTGTTATTCTGGGTTAATCTACTGCTCTACTGAAAGCCGTGCTGCCGGCCAATGACAAGTATATGCATAATATAGCTGACAATCTCAACCGAGTTCACCGACAGATTCAACAAATCGCTGACCGGGCAGGCCGCGATGCAGATAAAATTCAACTGCTTGCGGTCAGCAAGGGGCAACCGGCTACCGCAATCCGCACAGCCTATGAACTGGGTCAGCGCCACTTCGGCGAAAACTATCTCCAGGAAGCGCTCGAGAAGCAGCAGGCACTGGCGGACCTGACCGATATCTGCTGGCATTTCATCGGCCCACTACAGTCCAATAAAACCCGAAAAGTAGCCGAACAATTTGATTGGGTGCACAGTATTGACCGTTACCGTGTGGCAGAACGTCTCAGTACCCAGCGCCCCGCGACCCGGGCGCCTCTGAATGCCTGCCTGCAGGTGAATATCGACAGCGAAGCAAGCAAGTCCGGCATCGCGGTGGCAGCGCTGCCGACCCTGGCAGACAAGGTAATTGAGCTGCCTCATCTTAACCTTCGCGGATTGATGTGTATCCCGCGCAGTCAACCCGACTTGCAACGACAACGAATTGCCTTTGCCCAACTGGCAGCACAGCTGAACATGCTTCGGGACTCCTCCCGGCTCGCCAGATTGGATACACTCTCAATGGGCATGTCGGATGACCTTGAGGCAGCCATTCTCGAGGGTTCCACCATCGTGCGTATCGGGACAGCTATTTTCGGGCCCCGACAAACCACGGCATGACCACCTACAACCCCCAGTTTTAAGGAAACACCTGTGAACAAACCCACACTGACTTTTATCGGTGGCGGCAATATGGCCAACAGCCTGATTGGCGGTCTCATCACCAAGGGCTATCCGGCAGACGCCATTACCGTCACCGATCCACTGGAGGCCAATCGCCAGCAGTTGGCCAGCACCTTCGGCGTCCGAACCTCAACCGACAACACGGCCGCTGCAGCTAAAGCCGAGGTGATTCTGCTGGCCGTAAAACCACAGGTGATGCAAACCGTGACCAAAACGATCGCCGGCGCTCTGGATCACCGACCTCTAATTATTTCGATTGCAGCGGGAATATCCATGGTGTCACTGGAGCAGTGGCTGAGTGCCGATCTGCCAATTGTTCGCTGCATGCCCAACACGCCGTCACTGGTTCAGACAGGGGCCGCCGGTCTGTTTGCCAACGGGCAGGTGTCCGACCAACAAAAACAGCTCGCCAGTGATATTCTCAATGCCGTCGGGACGTCCTGCTGGTTGCAGACGGAGGCAGAGATTGATGCCGTGACCGCGGTTTCAGGCAGTGGTCCCGCCTACTACTTTCTGATCATGGAAATCATGCAGGAAATCGGCGAAGAGCTCGGGCTGTCACCGGAAGTTTCGCGGCAACTCACCTTGCAAACTGCCCTTGGGGCGGCAAAAATGGCCATCAACAGCGATGTCGATGCCGCCGAATTGAGGCGGCGGGTCAGCTCCCCCGGCGGCACGACGGAGCGCGCTATACAGGCTTTCGAAGCCGGCGATCTGAAAACACTGTTTCGCAAAGCGATGAATAGCGCCGTGAAACGCGCAGCAGAGATGGCCGACGAACTGGCAAACTAACCGTCACACAACAAGGCAACCTATGAGTACATTTACCCAGGCCGGCACTTTTTTGATTCAATCCCTTGGCAGCTTTTACCTGGCGGTGGTGATGCTGCGCTTTCTCCTTCAGCTCTCCCATGCCGACTTCTACAATCCGATTTCCCAGTTTCTGGTGAAGGCCACCCATTTGCCCAGTAAACCCCTGCGCAAGCTGTTTCCCACCTACCGGCATTTTGATCTGGCCACCATCGTGCTGGCGCTGCTATGCCAATGGCTGGTGATTCAGCTTACCGCTTCGATCAACGGCCTGGGCATGATGAATATTCTGTCGGCCCTGGCCTGGGGCGCGGTGGGCGCCATTTATCTGGTGCTGAACCTGTATCTCTACGGTCTGCTGATCGTCATTATCGTCAGCTGGGTGGCACCACAGAGCAATCACCCCGCGCTGACGCTGTTAAATCAGTTGATTCGTCCCGCTATGGCGCCCTTTCAGCGGATTATCCCGCCGCTGGGCGGCCTGGACCTGTCGCCCATTTTCATGTTTCTGGTGATCAATATGCTGCAGATTTTTGTCCACGGTGCCGCCAGGTCACTGCAGGTGCCCTCCGGCCTGGTGCCCGGCATCTGATGGGAGAACACTACCGGTGGCAGGAGGGCTGTCTGCTGTTGCGCTGCCGACTGCAGCCGCGCGCGTCAAAAGATGAAATCGTCGGTCTGCAGGGAGACCGCCTGAAGATCCGTATTACCTCACCGCCGGTGGATGGCAAGGCCAATCAGCATCTGATTGCACTGGTCAGCCGCTGGTTCGGCACGCCCAAATCCGCCGTCAGCCTGCTGCGGGGGGAGACCGGCAGACAAAAGACATTACAGATTGAAAACCCGACCCGGCTGCCCGACGAGGCAGCTATTGAGCCGCCAGAGATTTAACCGCCTGAGTTTGCCAGCGCCATTTTCTGCACCCTGACCAAATCGGCAATACCATGCTTGGCCAGCACCATCATTTCCTGTAGTTCTCCCTCGGTAAACGGTGCCGCCTCAGCCGTGCCCTGAATTTCGATAAAACCACCACTGCTGTTCATGACTACATTCATGTCTGTCTCAGCCATCGAGTCTTCTGCGTAATCAAGATCCAGTACCGGCACCCCCTGATAAATGCCTACCGAAACCGACGCCACCATATTGGTGAGGGGGTTGGTCTTGATTTTACCGCGCTCCTGCAGGTGGTTAACTGCATCGGCAAGCGCGACACAGGCACCGGTGATGGAGGCGGTGCGGGTGCCGCCGTCGGCCTGGATCACATCACAGTCCACCGTAATGGTATGCTCGCCCAGCGCCTTCAAATCCATGGCCGCCCGCAGTGAGCGACCAATCAGACGCTGGATTTCAAGGGTTCTGCCACCCTGACGCCCCCTCGATGCCTCGCGGGCCATACGCTCACCGGTGGAACGGGGAAGCATGCCGTATTCAGCGGTCACCCAACCCTGTCCCTTGCCGCGCAGGAAACGTGGCACAGAGGACTCGACACTCGCGGTGCAGATGACTTTGGTTTCACCAAACTCTACCAACACAGATCCCTCTGCATGCCGGGTGTAACTGCGGGTGAGTTTTACAGCGCGGAGCTGCTCGGGACGACGGCCACTGGGTCGGGACATGAAAAATTTCCTGTAGTCTTTTGAAATCGGGAAGAGGCTGGCATTCTAACCGAATTGTCGGCCGTATGTGGCGCCGTGTTACCATAGAACGTCAATTCCACCCTTCTCCCGGAGATTCCCATGCCCAGCAGCATGACTGCCTTTGCCCGCCACAGTATCGAGTGCCACTGGGGCACCGCCGCCTGGGAAATCCGCTCTGTCAATCACCGCTATCTGGAAACCGGTTTCAGAATGCCGGAAACCGTCAGGGATCTTGAAGCGACGCTGCGCGAACTGACCCGCAATTCGCAGTACCCGCTCGATCTCCGCGCGGGTGTAGGTGCAGACGTCGGTCGCGCTGTCTTCACTGCGCTGTTTCTCACCGAAATAGATACCTCCGGTCAGTTCACGTACGACGATGATGTCGACGCCGACCAGCAGTTCTTCTTTTATCGGTGATGCACTGCGCAGTGCTTCGTGAGGGACTA
>CATLZI010000031.1 GCA_950063125.1 uncultured Porticoccus sp.
TCCCTCAGCTTTCAAGACCTCATCCAGTGTTCCATCTGCGGGAGCAACCACTTCGAGAACCACTTTGTCCGTTTCAATATCAACTAGCAACTCGTCCCGGGTAACGGAATCCCCGGGCTTTTTATGCCATGTAGCAATATTTCCCTCCTGAACGGATTCAGGGAAAGTAGGTGCCTTAATTTCAATGCTCATTTTTTATCATTTCCTTGGTCAAGGATGGTTTTTGGCGGCTAAAAGCTCAACGCTTCATTAACAAATTTTGCCTGTTCCTCAAGGTGTGTCGACATGTAACCCGCGGCCGGCGCTGCTGAGGCAGGACGACCGACATAACGAAGGGTTAAATCCCCGTTATAACGATCAAGCACACTGCGCATATGATGTTGACTGCTGTACCAGGCACCCTGGTTGATAGGGCATTCTTGACACCAGACCACCTCCTCTAAAGAGGTGTACTCCTTTAGCACATTTAACAAGTCTTCATCAGGAAACGGGTAGAGCTGCTCAATACGCACCATGGCAATATCGTCAATTTTGCGCTCCATCCGCTCCTCCAACAGATGGTAATAGACTTTACCCGAACACAATATCAAGCGGCGCGCCTTCTCCGGAGCCACCTCTCGCTCAGGAATCACTGGCATAAAATGCCCATCGGCTAGATCTTCCAGGGAAGAAGTTGCAAGCTTGTGACGCAGTATCCATTTAGGACTCATGACTACCAGTGGCCGACGCATTGGCCTGATCGCTTGACGGCGAAGCATATGGTAGACCTGAGCAGGGGTTGTCGGAATGCAAACCTGAATATTGTGCTCGGCACAAAGCTGCAGAAAACGCTCGAGCCTAGCTGATGAGTGTTCCGGGCCCTGTCCTTCATAACCGTGTGGCAACAACATGGTCAGGCCGCACAAACGTCCCCACTTGTGTTCACCACTGGTGATGAACTGGTCGATGACAACCTGGGCACCGTTCGCAAAATCCCCAAACTGGGCTTCCCATATCACCAGACCAGAGGGTGCTGTTGTAGAATAGCCGTACTCAAATGCCAGAACTGCCTCTTCTGACAAAAATGAATCATAGATATCGAACTCGGGCTGATTTTCTGAAAGATGCTTGAGCGGCGTGTAGGTTTCGGCATCTTTCTGGTTATAAAGCACTGCGTGACGGTGAGAAAAAGTACCGCGGCCGATATCCTGGCCAGTCATACGAATAGGGTAACCCTGCTCTAACAGTGTTGCATAAGCCAGAAGTTCCGCCATTCCCCAATTCAGCTCCAAAGCCCCAGCCGCCATCTTCAGCCGGTCGTCATATATTTTTCCCACCTGCCGCTGCAACACAATACCTTCCGGCACCCGACACATTCTGGTTGCCAGATCTTTCAGCTTGGCCAATGGGTAAGACGTATCCGCTGGTGTTACCCATTCGTGCCCCAAATAGGGAGACCAGTCGACAAACAGTGCATCATCTGGCTCTGAGACCAGCTTGTTCACGACGTTATGTCCCTTGTCCAGAATGTTCCGGTAATCTGCAAGCAGATTGTCTGCAGCAGACTCATCAAGCACACCTTCACTTGCAAGCCTGTCAGCATAAAGGGCCCTGGTGGTTTTGTGCTTCTTGATAACCTTGTACATCAGGGGCTGGGTAGAAGATGGCTCATCAGTTTCGTTATGGCCTCTGCGACGGTAGCAGAACAGGTCAATAACAATATCCCTCTTGAACTGATAACGGTAATCTGCAGCTAGTGAGGTAGCGAACATTACCGCATCTGGATCATCTGCATTAACATGAATGATCGGGGCCTGAACCATTTTTGCCACATCGGTACAATATTCCGTCGAACGAGCATCTTCCTTGCGACTGGTAGTAAAACCTACCTGATTATTGATCACGAGATGAATGCTGCCGCCCGTTTTGTAGGCCCGGGTCTGAGACATTTGGAACGTTTCCATCACCACACCCTGGCCAGCAAAAGACGCATCGCCGTGGACAATGACAGGGACGACCTGGTCGCCCTCTGGATCGTCCCTACGGTCCTGACGCGCTCTGGCCGAACCCACGACTACCGGAGAGACGATTTCCAAGTGGGAAGGGTTAAAACCTAACGCCAGGTGTACTTCGCCGCCTGGCGTCATGACATTCGAAGAAAACCCCTGGTGGTACTTCACGTCCCCCGAGGTATCAACATGGCGCTTGCCCTCAAATTCAGCAAACAGGTCAGCCGGGCTTTTGCCCAATACGTTCACCAGAACATTAAGTCGTCCGCGATGAGCCATGGCCAGTACAATTTCTTTGGCACCGTACTCCCCGACTCTTTCAATCAGACCATCGAGCATGGGAATCAGTGATTCTGCGCCCTCCAGGCCAAATCGCTTGGTACCGGGATACTTGGAATCCAGATGCCGCTCTAGTCCTTCCGCGGCTGTCAGTCGCTGCAATACGTGCTTCCGCGTTTCAGCATCATAAACGGGCTTCGAGCGGACACTCTCAAGACGTTGCTGAAACCACTGTTTTTCGGCCAAATCAGTGATGTGCATCAGCTCAACACCAACGTGGCGACAGTAGGTCTCCTCCAAAGCAGAGATGATCTCTTTCAGGGTGGCTTCCTGTTTACCGATGAACAACGTGCCACATTGAAAGGTGGTATCAAGGTCGGCTTCCGTCAAACCATGGTAAGAAAGTTGCAGATCCGGGACCGTCTCCCGTTTCATTATACCCAAAGGATCAAGGCTTGCTTGCTGATGACCGCGATTGCGGTAGGAACTGATGAGATGGAGCACCTTAACCTGCTTCCGCTCATGTTCTATATTGACGCCACCAGAACCAGGCGCGGGCACAGGTCTGGCCCTGCGACGACCGAGCAACTCAAAGTGCTCCTGAATAGTCGCATGGGATACATCAAGCCCATTATGTCCGTTAACACCGGGAAGTGAGCTGAAGAAAGAGCGCCACTCGTCAGGCACTGCATTCGGGTCGTGTAGATAGGTTTCGTACAAACCTTCGATATATGCAGCATTCCCACCGGAAAGATGAGAAGTGCGCAAAAATTGCTGCATGATGCTTTCAGGCATCGAAATGTTTCCTGTAGTCAGTCAGATCACAAAATCACCAAGACTCCCACCCAGGGAAGTCTTGGTAGATTGTACTGTAATGTACTTTAAGTAGCACTTCTCAGTAGCATATTTCTGATATGACCAATTGCTTTAGTTGGGTTCAACCCCTTGGGACAAACCGCCACACAGTTTTGAATTCCGTGACAGCGGAACACACTAAACGGATCGTCCAGATTGGCAAGCCGTTGCTCAGTATCCGTGTCACGGCTATCCACCAGAAAACGATAGGCCTGGAGCAAGCCCGCAGGCCCTATAAACTTGTCCGGATTCCACCAGAAAGAGGGGCAACTGGTAGAGCAGCATGCACACAGGATACACTCATAGAGACCATCCAGCTTGGCTCGGTCTTCCGGAGACTGCAGGCGTTCAATTGCGGGCGCCGGCTGGTTGTTAACCAGATACGGTTGAATCTTTTCATACTGGGCATAAAACTGGCCCATATCGATTACCAGATCCCGAATAACTGGCAAGCCAGGCAGCGGGCGAAGTACCAGCTTGTCATTTTTCACTGCTGCCGAGAGCGGCGTAATACAAGCCAAGCCATTCTTACCATTGATATTTACGCCGTCTGAACCGCAGACACCCTCACGGCAGGAACGGCGGTAAGACAACGTTGAATCCTGCGCTTTGAGCTGCTCTAAAACATCTAGCACCATCACATCCTTGCCGGCAGTATCCACTTCATAGTCCTGCATGTATGGAGCTTCGTCCGTCTCAGGATTGTAGCGATAAATACTAACTTTCAACATGGTTCAAACCCTTATCAGTAGGTACGCGCCTTGGGCGCGAAGGCTTCCATGGTTTTGGGTGCAAAGTTCACACCTCGCTTACCAACTTCTTTCGTCTCGGGAAAGTAGACAGAGTGGCACAACCAATTTGCATCGTCGCGCTCTGTGAAATCCTCACGGGCGTGAGCGCCGCGGCTTTCTGTTCTGACTTCGGCGGTGATGGCAGTAGCCTCTGCAACCTCTAGAAGATTCTGCAGTTCCAGCGCCTCAATGCGGGCTGTGTTAAAAGCATTGCTTTTGTCATCGAGACGGACATTTTCTATCCGGGGACGAAGGGCCTTAAGTTTCTCAATACCCTCCAGCATATAATCGCCGCGGCGGAACACACCAAAATAGTTCTGCATGATACTTTGCAGCTCAACCCGCAACTCTGCGGTAGTCTCACCCTCAGTCGAATTATTGATTCGATTTATGCCAGACATAGCAGAGTCAATGTCTGCATCAGTGGCATCTTTCAGGTCAATCCCTTCACGCAGAGCCTGCTCAATGAACAGACCTGATGAGCGACCAAACACCACCAGATCCAGCAACGAGTTGCCACCTAAGCGGTTTGCACCATGAACAGACACACAGGCAACCTCTCCGCAAGCATACAAGCCATCAATAACCCGATCATTACCATCGGCATCAAGGGTAAGCGCCTGACCAGAAACATTAGTGGGAACACCGCCCATCATATAATGACAGGTGGGCACTACAGGGATGGGCTCTTTGACCGGATCCACATGAGCAAACGTACGAGACAACTCACAGATACCGGGCAGACGACTCTCGAGAATCTCTTCACCGAGATGATCCAGCTTCAGCAACACGTGATCGCCTTTTTCACCGCAACCACGGCCTTCCAGAATCTCCAGAACCATGGATCGGGCAACCACATCTCGACCCGCCAGGTCTTTAGCATTGGGGGCATAGCGTTCCATAAAACGCTCACCATCTTTATTGATCAGATAACCGCCCTCACCACGGCAGCCCTCTGTCACCAGCGTGCCGGCACCAGCAATACCGGTGGGGTGGAACTGCCACATTTCGATATCCTGAACCGGGAAACCAGCCCGGAGGGCCATACCGACACCGTCACCCGTGTTGATATGCGCATTGGTGGTCGACGCATAAATCCTTCCCGCACCGCCGGTGGCGAGCACCGTGGCCTTGGATTTCACATAAACGGTTTCGCCCGTTTCAATATTGATGGCAATAACACCGACAACTGCATTATCCGCATTTTTTACGAGGTCGACCGCAAACCACTCATTAAAGAACACCGTATTGTTTTTGATATTATTTTGGTAGAGCGTGTGTAACAGGGCATGACCCGTACGGTCGGCAGCAGCGCAGGTTCTTGCCGCCTGTCCGCCCTCACCGAAATTTTTGGACTGCCCACCGAACGGCCGCTGATAAATACGCCCCTCTTCGGTACGAGAAAATGGGAGACCCATATGCTCCAGTTCAAATACTGCTTCAGGCCCGACAGAACACATATATTCAATGGCCTCTTGGTCACCGATATAATCGGAACCTTTCACCGTGTCATACATATGCCAGCGCCAGTCGTCGTTGGGATCGTCGCTGGCAATCGCACAGGTAATCCCACCTTGCGCTGAAACTGTGTGTGAGCGCGTCGGAAAGACCTTGGAAATCACCGCTGTCTTATAGCCAGACTGGGCCAATTGGAGTGCGGCTCGCATACCGGCACCACCACCACCGACGATTACGCCGTCAAACGAAATGGTTCTTACACTACTCATGGATTTAGATTCCCCATACGATATCAAGAGCCCATATGACATAAACCAGAGTGACTGTAATCATCCCCAGCTGAAGAAAAATACGCAGCGCGGTGGCCTTTGGACCAAGCAGACGCTCTGTGACGTAATCGGTCAAGACCGCCCACAAACCTATCCAGGCGTGGACAGCGATAGACAGTACTGTCAGGACATTAAAGATTTTCATGGCGATATGGCTGTGAAGCCCGAGCCACTGACTGTATTCAAGGCCGGAATTAAACAGCAGGTAGGCCGTGATAAATACCGTGTAGGCAGCCATAACCACGGCGGTAACACGTTGCAGCAGCCAGTCTGAGAGACCACTGCGGCTGAAGCTTGTAACATTGGTAATCATACCCATACCCAGACCCCCGCGAGAATAATTAGAACAACAGCAACAAACAGGACAATTTTTGCGCCCAGGCGACCACCTTCAAGGGTTTCGCCCACACCAAAATCCATAATCAAGTGCCGGACACCCGCAACAATATGGTAGGCCAGGCCCGCTAACGCTGCCCAGACAATCAACTGGCAAATCGGGCTGCCCATCGTTTCCCTGATAGCATTAAATCCCTCTTCAGAGGACAAGCTGGTATCCAGCAACCACAAGAACACAGCGATTGCACCGAACAGCGCAACACCGGAAACACGATGTAAAATAGATACATAAGAGGTTATCGGAAGCTCTATTGTTCCGATATCGAGATTTACAGGTCTTTTCTTGTTCACGATATACACACCTTAAGTCCGCAGATTGGGCAGAATGCAGAAATATAACGCAGGGAAAATCGGCTAAACCGTCGCCGGCATACCGGGCTAAAAATCGGGGAAAAATTATAGAAGTATTGTAACAGGATTACAATTAAACCAGCCCGACATTCAGCATTGATAGAGTTATATCTACAAAAGATAGCCGCTATTCACTCGCTGTATTTGTAGTAAAATTGACAAATCCAGAGAGAAGGCTATAGTTTTGCGCCTCAGAAATAGTTTGCACGCTTGATGCTTGCATCTCGCTCCCTGATTCGTAGGAGAACCCAATGAGCAATAAGAAGGTCCATCTTTCTGTAGAGGGCACGGATATTCATCTTGAATTACCGATACTTAAAAGTACTCTCGGACAGGATGTTATCGATATTTCGAAAGTGCCCGAAACAGGTTGTTTTACGTTCGACCCCGGCTTTGGCGCCACTGCTGCCTGTGAATCAAAAATCACTTTTATTGATGGCGACAAGGGCGTATTGCTCCATCGCGGCTACCCTATAGAACAACTCGCAAAAAAATCCGATTACCTTGAGACCTGTTATCTGCTGCTAAATGGGGAACTCCCCTCTCCCGAGGGAAAAAAGGATTTTGAGCAGATTATAAGAATGCACACCATGGTGAATCGCTCCATTGAGCAGTTCATGTCCGGCTTTCGTTACGATGCACACCCTATGGCTATGCTCTGTGGCGCGGTAGGCGGCCTGTCATCGTTTTACCACGACTCCATGGATATCAACGATCCTGAGCACCGGCTTATTACCGCACATCGGCTGATTGCCAAAATGCCAACACTGGCAGCCATGTGTCACAAACATTTTATTGGTCAACCTTATATGTACCCCGATAACAAACTGGGTTACGCAGAGAACTTCCTACACATGATGTTTGGCACTCCCTGTGAAGAGAGCAACATCAACCCCGTTATTGCGAAGGCAATGGATCTGTTGTTCCTCCTTCACGCCGACCACGAACAAAATGCCTCCACTTCAACCGTCCGTCTCGCTGGCTCTTCCGGCGCCAACCCCTATTCCTGTATAGCTGCTGGCATCGCAGCACTGTGGGGGCCCGCCCACGGCGGGGCCAATCAGGCTGTCTTGGAGATGCTCGAGCAAATCGGCGATGAAAAACACATCGACAAGTACGTAGTACGCGCCAAAGACAAGGACGACCCCTTCCGGCTGATGGGCTTCGGTCACCGGGTCTATAAAAACTTCGATCCTCGCGCCAAGGTCATGAAAGAAGCCTGCGACGCAGTACTGGCTGAGCTCGGCATTGAAAATGACCCATTGCTTAAAATCGCCAAACGACTGGAACAGATTGCACTGGAAGACGAGTATTTTGTTGAGAAAAAACTCTACCCCAATGTGGATTTCTACTCGGGCATCATCATGAAAGCCATTGGCATACCCACTGAGATGTTCACTGTCATCTTCGCTACCGGGCGCACTGTTGGCTGGATCTCTCACTGGAATGAAATGCTGAGCAACCCTTACCGTATCGGTCGTCCAAGACAACTCTACACTGGATCACCAAAACGGGACTATCCCGAGTAAGGTCAGATACACTACCAATCTCTGCATACCCAAAAAGCCACTCTTTGAGTGGCTTTTTTAATTCTATCCAGTTAAAACGCAAGGAGCTTACAGCTACAGCTAATTCGATTATTCTGTAGTAACATCAGAAAAAAGCTAACCTGAACTTGATCTGAAAAATCGAGTCTCAGTAAAAAGGTACATCCGGAGGCTACAAATGAGCATTAAACCAGCGAGCAAACTACTTCTTCCCATCACCATAGTACTGTCATTATTATTCACAGCGACCGCATATGCAGCGGAGAATACACCTGAAGGCGTCGTCAACGGTTACTACGCTGCATTAAAAGCACGGAAATACGAAGATGCTTACGACCTCCTGACACCAAGAATGATCGATGGTCGTACAAAAAAAGAATATGCAGCTGACTGGAAGAATATCGTGGATATGGCATCTGTCATTCTGCACGAATACGGCATATCGTCAGTCGAAATTGACGGTGAAACGGCCAAGGTCAATGCCTGGACCAGAGCCAGTGACGTCTTTAACACCGATGGCATTATTGAAAAAGAAGTTGATCATCTGATCCTGACAGACGGCGTCTGGAAACTGGATGCAACAGAAGTCAGTATGGAAGCGGTCGATATGTAGTATTAATCCTGTCAATGAAACCGCCCTTTTGGGCGGTTTTTTTGTGTCTATTGAATGACATCGGCACGACTAACGTCCAATAGTGCACTGCACCAATTCATGGAAGACTCAGCTGAGGAATATGTGGAAACAGAAGGCAGTCAGATAATGCAAAAAATTCAGGCCTACATCGTTGGTGCACTTCTGATGTTCGGTTCTGCCACATGGGCAGCCATCTACGCAGAGAATGTATCCTCTGTCATCGCCATACTTTCGATCCCATCGCTTCTCGCCGGGTATATCTACGGCACCGCTCTACCACAATATGCATGGGGAATGTTACTGGGGATATGTTCTTATATGGTGCTGGAGTTTTTTATGTATGGCCCCGTATATCAGACAACCGGCCTGGTTTACGGCATTGCCTTTTTCACTTCCCTCGGGTGTGCCACGATTGGCTATGCTCTGCTCCGCTGGAAAACCAGAAGGATGAGCCGTTTCTCCGATTAACACAGCTACACATACCAGTTTTTCCGATGAATCAACCAGACTGTGTAGCGCTTAAATCCTTATCACCATCAACAAAGAACAAAAAATCCCCCAGATTTTCATCTGGGGGATTTTTTGTTTGGTGGAGCTAAGCGGGATCGAACCGCTGACCTCAACACTGCCAGTGTTGCGCTCTCCCAGCTGAGCTATAGCCCCGTAAAAGAGGGCGCAATTTTAGGCACAGCCCCCTGGAGTGTCAAGCCTGTTCTTCAGGGTGTTCACTACGGGCTGCAGAGAGAAGACGGTAATCTTTCTCCCAGGCCTTTAGCTGCTTTTTAGAAACCCCGCCAGAGGCCTCCAGAGCGCTCCTGATACGCGCCCTGACCATATCAGGCCCAAGGATAGCCATGGCATCAAACAGGGGCGGAGCCGAGGAGGATCCGGCGACAGCAACAAACAGGGGGGATAAAAAATCCTTCAACTTTAATTCCATCCCCTTAGCCAACTGATTCAGCTCCTCATACAAGCCATCCCGGCTCCAATGACGCAATCCATCAAGGCGCCAGGAACTGTATTGGAGAATTCTCCGCACTGTTTCATTGTCCAGCTTTTTATGCTCAAAGTGCGCAGCGTCGAGTTTCGGCATGCCCGAAAACATAAATCCGAGTAATGGCGCAATATCGGAAAACTTTTCCACTCTCTCCTTGATCAGTGGAATCATCCTAGAGAGGTTGTCACGGTTTATCGCCCATTCGGCAACACGATTGGCAAATGCCTGCTCATCCAGGTTTTCACGGATCCAGCGGCCATTCAGCCAGTCCAGCTTTTCAGTATCAAAAACCGGACCACCCAGATGTACAGCACACAAGTCAAACTGATCAACCATGTCCTGAAGGCCAAACTTTTCACTCTCGTCCGGCATGGACCATCCCATACGCCCGAGATAATTGACCACAGCCTCGGGCATATAACCCATATCCCGATAATAATTGATGCTGGTGGGGTTTTTTCGCTTGCTGAGCTTACTTTTGTCGGGATTTCGCAGCAATGGCATATGACAGAGCTCAGGCATCTCCCAGCCAAAATATTTATAGAGGAGAAGGTGTTTGGGTGCTGAGTTGATCCATTCCTCACCACGAATGACATGGGTGATTTTCATCAGATGGTCGTCCACCACATTGGCAAGGTGGTAAGTGGGCATACCGTCTGCCTTCAGCAGAACCTGCATATCAACCTGTGACCAGGGAATCTCAACCTGGCCGCGCAACATATCCTGAAAAACGCAACTGCCCTCATCAGGAATCTTCATACGAATAACGTAAGGTTCTCCCGCTGCCAGGCGCTTCTCAACGTCCTCGGCCGACAAGAACAAACCGCGGCCATCATATTTTGTTGTTTCTCCCCTCGCTATCTGTTCACGGCGCATCTCGTCCAGCTCTTCAGACGTGGCAAAGCAATAAAATGCATGGCCTTTATCAACCAGCTCCATAACGTGTTGTTGATAAATACCTGTTCGCTCGCTCTGTCGATAAGGACCATAAGGTCCACCAACGTCGGGTCCCTCGGACCACTCGAGGCCTAGCCAGCGCAAGGAGTCCAAAATCATTTTTTCAGATTCTGGGGTGCTGCGAACCCGGTCAGTATCTTCAATACGCAGGATAAACTCACCACCCTGGCTTCGGGCGAAACAAAGATTAAAAAGGGCTACATAGGCAGTCCCAACGTGGGGGTCGCCAGTGGGGGATGGAGCAATACGCGTGCGAACAGACATCAAATAAACATTCCGTTTGGGGTGAATTGGGTCAACAGGAAAAAAGCGTAATTATACGCAGAACAGGACTAATCAACAGATTTCAAGGCCGGCTGCCCCAAAAAATAACCCTGCGCCGCATTCACATCCAGCCCGGCTAGCTGATCCCATTCCTGTTCGTTTTCAACACCTTCCACCCACAGCTGCAAACCACTGTTGTGGGCAAGTCCAGCGAGCGACTTGATATAGAATTGGTTGTCCAGATTCGTATCCAGCTCACGGAGAAAACTGCGATGAACCTTGAGATGATTCAACGGCAGGCTACTCAGATAACCAAAAGCTGCGGACTCAAGACCGAAATGGTCAATACCGAGTGAAGTACCGTGCTTCTGCAGGAGCTGACTAAAAGTCCTGAGAGATGCATCGTTTGCTTTCATGGCATATTCCGGCACCTCAAATACCAACTTCGCCGCCAGCCTCCGCTGAGACGCCAGGAAGTTATCAAGCCACCTCAGAAAACCGGAGGTTTTCACCGATACTATAGACAGATTGACACACAGTTTAGTGGGGGTCTCCTTTTCGCGCTCAGCCGACGCCAGTGACTCCAGAATCAGCCTGTCAAGGCTAGGCATCAGCCCCAGTCTTTCTGCAATGGGAACCACCACAGCAGCCGCCAGTAAATCCTTGCCGTTGAGAAAGCGCACATACACTTCCTGGGCTAGTAGCGCTTTATCCTGAATACTGACAATAGGCTGGTAGTGAAGCGCCACAAGCCGGTTTTGAATGGCCTGATTCAGAAATACTTCCCACTCATTGAGGGGCTTTCCTAATACGGGAATATCACCATTTTGCACATCGGCAAATTTGGTCCAACGGCTGGCACTACCCAGCTTGGCCTGCCGGAGTGCAATATCGGCTTCGCCCAGCATTTCGGGACCACTGGTGATATTCGTATGAAAGGTATATCCCATGTGGAAAGACAATGGACACTTCTCGTTATGAAGCCAACTGATGTCCTGGACGGCCCCAAATATTTTTTCTGCCAAAGCGTCGCCTTCTCCAGGGGTAATATCGGGGATAAACAGTGAAAACTCCGGGCCCTGCCGTCTGGCAACAATAGCCCGCGGATGATCAGTCACTGCGCTCTGCAAACGCTGGCCAACAGACTGGAGAATCGCATTTCCCTCTCCACGCCCGGCATACTCGTTGACGCATGAAATATCGTGCAATGCGACAATCGCCAGAGCGCCGGTATGCATGCCCTCCTCCTGGTCATCGACATAGCTTCGCAGGCGGTTGTCAAAATCACGCCGATTGGACAGCCCGGTAACCGCATCCTGAAAAGACTGTTTCTGCAGTCGATCAATGAGCGAGAGCTGATCTTCAAAAACGGCCTTGAGATGAAGAGCCATCCTATTCATGGCCTGAACGACGCTGCCAAGCTCACGAGTTTTCGGCAGGGGCTCCAGAACAACAAATTTTTTATTGAAAATATCATTGGCTTGCTGCTCAACCCGGGCAAGTGGCACCAGCAACCATTTGAGCGCAATATAGGCCAACAAACAGACAGCCAGTGTAATAACAGCAAACCAGACTAACTGTGTCGTGGTAACCCGCCACAGTTTCAGGTAAGCCTGACCGGGATGACTGACAACGACCACCTCCCCCAGTTGCATCCAGTCAGACGTTACTTCCGCCCTGCCTTCGTTACTGGGCAGGTCAATGAATGACACAAACCAGCCTGGAACACCCTGAAGAGAAACCGGAAACTCCCTGTCGATCAGGGTATTCCCGTCGAGATCGGAAAAATAAATGCGCTGAAAATAACCGCTGTCTGATACCGCATTGAACATCGTATCCATTGTTGCTATGTCTTTTTCCTGCGCCGCCTGGGTCATGGAAAGACCGAGGGAAGTAGCGGTGTCCTGCGCGTGGACATGCATCTGTTCAGCAACCAGTTGCTGGTTGTTATAAAGACTGACAAGCGTATTACCTGCGTACAGGCAGACAAACAACAAGACAATAGCGATAATCAGTTGGCGGAACAGTGTCACGCAAAATTCCTTTTGGGTTCAATTGACCGAGTCTAATCCAAACTGGCCCACTTGCCAATTGAGCACTGGATCACGCTACAGCGCCTCGCATCGTAGCCTTGCCAGGCGATGTCTATGATAAGATCAAAGTCGCTGTAAATAGGCCGATAACGTCGCAAAAAACGGAAAGAAATTGAAGTCTTCATCAGCTCTACAAGCAATTTTTTTCGGTCGCATTGGGCTGCTGGCTTCTCTATTTTTCGTGATATTTTCAGGCAACGCTGATCACTCCGGCATCAGTGACAAAATGCTCGCCAACATCCATAAAAAATATGGAGCACCTGCTCAGTTGCGCATTGAATACTGGCAAAATATGACTCACGAATATCGCGGCAAAGCGGATATCGAGCAACTCAAGGCAGTGAACGATTTTTTTAATGGCGCCCGTTTTGTCAGCGACATTGAGCTATGGGGCAAGAATGATTACTGGGCGACTCCTATCGAATTTCTTGCCAGAGATGCCGGTGACTGTGAGGATTTCTCTATCGCCAAGTATTTCACGCTCAAGGGAATGGGCATGGATGTTT
>CATLZI010000032.1 GCA_950063125.1 uncultured Porticoccus sp.
GGTGGCCGAATGGCACCCGCGGGTCATCACATTGGGAGATGACCGAAAACCCTACCGGCGCGACTGGTTTGAACCCCATTACGTGGCGGTTCCCGGCATGAATACCCTGTGCCAGCTCGCTGCCGAGGGCAAAAATCTGATATTGGATACTGCGATTGAGTCACTTGAAAAAACCATCGCCGGTTGGTTGTTACGGGATCGCAACGATACCTGCCACGGTCCTTTTGACTGGGTCGTCTGTAGCATGCCGGCGCCACAGTCTGCGGCACTGCTGCCGTCATCATTTACCGGTTACGAGCAGGTGTGCGGTACTACAATGCTCGGCTGTTACAGCCTGTTGCTCGGCTTTGCCGAACCGCTTCAGAGCCTGTGGCAGGCGGCGGTAGTGAAGCATTCCCCTATCGGCTGGCTGGCGTTTGAGTCATCCCGCCCTGGTCGCGCTGGCGGTTATGGACTCCTGGTGCAGTCAACCAATACTTGGGCCGAGCAGCATCTGGATGATGATTCCCGGCAGGTTCAGCAGACCCTGTGGCATGAACTGGAAAGACTCATGGCTAAAACGCTGCCGGAGCCAAAGTACTCTCGACTGCATCGTTGGCGCTACGCCAATACCGTGCCAACACCAAAAGCAACACCTGAAGTATCGCCGGAAGCGGAGTGTCTAATGGAAGAACAGTTGCAGTTGGGCGTCTGTGGTGACTGGCTGTTGGGTGGCAGGGTGGAGTCTGCTTACCTGAGCGGGTTGGCGCTGGCGACTGAGCTGAAACAACGTTTTTAATCCCCGCCTGCGCTTGAAGTGGTTTCTGGACCGCAGTCGTTAACTTCAAGCAACCAGGCAGGGCAGGCATACGGTTACCAGCAGGCCGCCCATGGGAGACGGTTTTAATTGCAGCTGTCCGTCATACAGTTGAATCAGTTCACTGACAATGGCGAGTCCAAGGCCCGAGCCAGAGCGTTGCTCATCCAGCCGACCGCCGCGTTGCAAAGCTTCATTTCGGCCTTGGGAAGACATCCCCGGCCCGTCGTCCATAATGCTGAGATACAGGTTGTCAGCCTCACTGTACATTGCCATCACCACTTTCGATTTGGCCCAGCGCAGTGCGTTTTCCAGTAGATTGCCGACAATTTCCTGTAGGTCCTGGGCATCGATTTGCAACTGCAGTGGTGGTACTTCGGGTTTTTTAAAGGTGATATTCTTTCGTTCGGCCAACCGTGAAATACCGTTGAAGACAGGCTCAAGTGCCACCGATAGGGTCACTCTAGGCCGCAGCACCACTGGGCCAGCGGCGGAAGCCCGGGCCAGGTGGTGTCGTACAGCCTCGTTCAGTCGTTTCAGTTCGGATGCCATGGTCTCACGCTGACTGGCAGGCAATTGCTCTGTTGTCGTCATCATTACACTGACAGGCGTTTTGATGGCATGGGCCAGGTTACCCGCCGCGGTACGGGCGCGGGACATCAACTGCCGGTCGCGCTCCAGTACAGTATTGATGGCAGTTGCCAGATTGTTCAACTCTTCGGGGAGGTCGGTGTCGAGCCGCTCACAGTCACCTCTTTCCACTGCCTGCAGATTGCTTCGGATGCGTCTTAACGGTTCAAGTCCCCAGTGCAACTGACACCAGATGCCCAGCAGCAGCAAGATTCCCAGGGACACTAGCGAGAGCCAGAGCAGCTGCTCAAAGCGGGCCAGTGCGGCATCCACTTCGCTGAGATCAGCAGCCACCGCAACGTGCAGAATGACCGGTAGCCTTGGCAGTCGCACATCCCGCTCCAGCTTGCGCAGGGTTTCTCCGTTTGGGCCGGAAATTGTGCTGTATTGCAGTTGCGGGCCTGCTGTCAGAGGTAAGCGCTGATCCCATAGGGAACGGGAGGTCAGAACCCGGGAGGCATTGTCGGAAATCTGCCAATACCAGCCGGAGAATACCTGATCGAAGCGGGCATCGCCGAGTCGCTGGTTGAGCGCCAGTGTGTCTGTTTGCCGGTCATATTCAATGCCGGCCAAAACCACGTTGAGCAGGGACTCCAGACGTTCATCGAATGCAGTATTGACGGCTTCGCGAAGATTGTAGGAGAGCAACAGACCGGCAACCGGGATAACGAGTACCACTAAAATCAGCGAGGTGGCCAGCATGCGGGAAGCAATTGGCAGTGTGCGCAGGAAGTGTCGGTTCATGGGGCGGTCGGATGGCCCGGTAAACAGTAGCCCTGTCCCCGCACTGTACGGATTGAGTCACTGTCTAGTTTTTTCCGCAACCGGCTTATCTGCACATCAATGACGTTCGAGTCCGGTTCCTGATCCTGGTCATAAACATGTTCTGAAAGCTCGGTTCGACTCACGATCCGGGGCGCTGCGTGTATCAGATAGGAGAGCAGGCGGAATTCCTGTGCGGATAACGACACGGGCATACCCAGATAGGTGAATCGGCCCGTGTGGGTGTCCAGTGTCAGGTCGCCCACTGTAATGACCGGGTGGGCATGCCCGTGGCTACGGCGAACCAGTGCCCGCAGACGGAGTAATACCTCGGCCGTTTCAAATGGCTTGGTCACATAATCATCGGCTCCTGCCGAAAACCCGGCGGCTTTGTCTGACCAGCGCTCTCTGGCCGTGAGGATGAGGACAGGCAGATCCATACCGCGGGCGCGCCACCCCGAGAGCCACTGCACGCCGTTGCCGTCCGGCAGGCCGAGATCAAGGATGATGGCATCGTAACACTCGACACTCACCTGAAAGTCAGCCGTTTTGCCGTCCGGAGCTATCTCAACCAGTACACCCACATTCCGCAGGGCTTCGGCGAGCGCCTCCGCAAGAGGCCGGTCATCTTCAACCAGGAGGACTTTCACTGGCGTGTCATCCCGCGAATATTGGTGCCTTCAACACCAATCAGTTCACCCGTGGCGGCATTCACGTCAAACTCGACTACCTGCCCCTGTGGGCCGAGCAGCTCTATTTCGTAGATTATCACGCCGTTCTCATCCTCCAGATCCACATCGATAACCTGTCCATCATAGTGCGTGTTCAGGCTTGCCAGAATCTCATTGAGGGGTTTTATTTTACCGGCTTGCACGTCTTCGTGGAGCCGTCGCCAATCATCATCGTCACTCCAGCCGGGACTGATAAAGCCCAATGTCAGAATGGCTGCCAGTAAATGGTTTCTACTTGGCAGCGACAACTGCCGGCAGTGATCGGAGAAGGGCAGGCAATGTTGGCGGTAAAAAAGTTGGGTGAAAAGATTTTTCATGGAGGGCATTCTGCCAAAGAGAACATGAATGAACTATGAACAGATTGCTCAGGGTGCTGTAAGGATGGCTTTGTTACTGTGCCTATCAAGCGGGCAGGTCGTGTTCGGGATTTCCCCGGTGCTTTATCTGGCCCTGTTTTGATCAACCAATCTGGAGGTTTATATGAAACTGTTACTTACAACACTAACGATTGCGACACTGGCTGTGACCCCTTTTGCCTATACAGCTGACCCGGCGGGCAATATCAGTGAGGCGATTAAAGTCGGCTCGGATTATGGCATTACACATTTCACCAGTATTGAGTTTGAAGGCTCCGGACGTATGGAAATTGAGGGCTGGATAGATCAGGACTGGCATGTGGAACTTGAAACCCGTGCCGGTAGTCCAGACCTCGTTCATGAAGAACGTGAAAAACGTCTCAATGGTGTTTGGGGTATGACAGCTGACGATGTGTTGCTGTATACAAAAGCAGCTGCTGAGGCCGGTATTGTTGACATCGAAGAAGTTAAAATCAATCGAAGAGATAGGATCGAGGTTGAAGGTGACGATGCGCGCGGTCGCGATCTTGAGGTCTATTTTGAGCGAGGTAGCCAGGAGCCCGTTAAAATTAGTCGTGACGACTGATCTGGATTGGGGCTCATGTCTGTAATGACAATAGTTAGAGTCAGGCCCGCCAGTCAGTGGCGGGCCTTCTTTATTCCTCGCGGACAGTTTTTTGCTCGGAGGACTTGCTGGAAAAGTCGTTGTTGGTGAACACCTCCGAAAGAATGAGCTGTTCAAGATAGCTTCGTTGGCCGGCCTTCGTCGGGATTCGGATCACCAGATGGATCTCTTCGGCTGCCGGCACCTGAATCGTGACCCGAGGATCCACCGACGGCATTTCCAGTCCCCGTCGTTCACCAATTTTGTTCATATGACGGCGTACGGATTCCAGGTAGGACTGGCAATGTCGGTTGGCCGCTGCGAGAAAGGCCTCCTGTGCAGCACGCCAGTTATCTTCGCGCATGAATGGCACGGTGAACACATGGAAGTCGTACCGCTCGGAAAAGGTTTCGTTGACCACTGGCTCAGAGAGAAATACCGCGTTGGGGATCACGATCACGTGGCCGGTGCGTTGGTGGACGCCGGATCCGGGGCCCACTTCAAGAATGGTCGTGGTCAACAGGCTCTGGTCGATGACATCTCCACGAAAATCCTTGATCTGAATCCGGTCGCCAATGTTAAAAGACCCCGAGCCACCTTTCAGTAGAGAGCCGGTGATACACGAGATCAGCTCCTTGGTGGCCACCACAAAGGCCACGGCAATGGCCAGAATCGATAACGCCAGAGTGCGCAGCTGATCTCCCCAGATAATCGCCAAACCCAGCAGTATCAACAACAGAAAACCGTTGCGCGTATTGGCCAGCAGACGACCTTTCAGCTCCGGAGCCTTCACTTTGTGACGAATAAAGCGTGCGGTGAGCGTCCTGAGAATAATGATCACCGCCAGCAAAAAACCGGTATTCACCAGCAGACCCGTCACCGGGTCTGAAAGGGTAAAGTTTTCGGCTAGAAGTGTTAGTTGATCGAACATACTTTTGCCCAATGGGTTCGGGCCTCTTTGCAAAAAAGGGGCTGTTTAAAATAAAAATGGATGATGATTCGTCGCTGATAGCCGGGGGTTTTACGTCCGACTATTACCGATCCAGTGTCAGCCAGAATATAGTATGAATCCCTGTGTATGCCAGATACTGATACCCCGGGCCAATGTTGAGGGGTGTTATGGTCGCTTACCAATTGCTATTTTCCGATGTCAGAACAATCCCTTTGGATAGAGTAACTGTGCATAATCGAGCCTGAACAAACGTCACCGTCTTTATGTCCTTTTAACCACTCTTTCAGAAACTCAATGCGGGCCAGTACGAGCCTGGATTCAAACCCGCTGGCACACATCGGGTAAACACTGCCGTATTGTAGGCGTTTATCCTCAAGCGGATATTTCATCTCCATATCTGCTTTCAGGCTCTTTTCCCATGCTTTTTGGGAAACGTCGAGTTTTGTCAAAAATTCAGGGCTTGCTGACTTGTAGGCGGACTTGATTTTTTCAAGCATGTTCTCAAGTTTGCTTCTCACCGTTAGCAAATTGATACCTGCACACTGATTTATTTCTAGCTGCGTTTGCGCGTTTTCCATGCATGAAGGTAGCTCATCACTGTAAGTGTGAAATGCTATTAACAAAGCGGTAAGGCTAAATAAGAACCTCATTGCCCGGTTCTTCTCCTGAATATCATGTCGCCAAGCAGCCATACATATAGCGGGGAACCACAATATGTCTTGTCAGGCTATTCACCGGAAGCTGTTTCAGTAAACATTTTATAGGTGATGCTCTATTTCTTTAGGTAAGAAATCATTGTGTCAACATCACTACACTCGAATGGGTCATCCGGGCAATCATCCATCATTCCGGTTTCAGCAAAGAGTTGTTTTATTTCCCCATCAATTACGTGAGCGGAATAACGCCATGACACCTCACCTGGCCCTTTTTTAACCAGCATCCCCATCAGGCGAGTAAAATTTCCATGTGAATCAGGCAGCATTTTTACATGTTTAAGACCTAAATTTTTCGCCCACTGAAGCATGGTAAAGGGCGCACTAATGCTCAAGCAGTACACTTCATCAACACCCAGTGATTTCAGTTCCTCATACTTGGCATCATAGTCAGGCAGATGAGTGCGGGAGCTGGTTTCAGTAAATACAGCCGCCAGTGAAAATATAACGACATTTTTACCCGAAAATACCTCTTCTGTTGAAATATCCTTCCAGATAAATGGACTTCTCCCGCCAACGCTTTCACCACGGACACGCGTTTTAAATATCACACTGGGTACTTTGTTACTCATGATTTCCTCATTATTTTTAAAATTAAAGTGCGTAATTTTAAAAGGGCCTAACGTCTAGCTAGAGGCAGCGCATACCTTGCTATGTGCGATTTAGATACTCGCTCTTCACCAATGCACCGGGTTGCTCAAAGCCTTCACGCAGCTCGAATTGCCGAGCAACGACTCGATTGGCCGACCATCAAGCGACAGACCAAGCCAGCCCTCTGGCTGTGACAACTCGAACGGAGGCTTTACATCTTCACTCGAGATTGCCCGGAAACCGAGCTTTTCATAAAACTTCGGGTTTCCGTAGGTAATAACGAAAGTTACACCACATGCCTTGAATTCACCCAATCCATACTTGATTAGTCCTTGGCCTATGCCCTTACCTTGATGTTCGCTGTGTACCGCTATTGGCGCCAATATGAATGCGGCATCCTCATTCTCAAACACCATGCGACTAAAGAAAATGGAACCAACAATCTGACCATCGATTTCGGCAACAAAATTGAACAGATCAGTTTCGTTGGAGCTCTCAAATAGCTCCCTAGCCAACTGACCGAGCAGTTTTCCTTCCTCTTTGCCTTCAGAATCAGAAAACACAGAGACGAACAGCCGAACGACAGTTTCTTTCTCGCCCTTTCGACTATCTCTGAATTTCATAGAGATCTCCGCAAATTTAACGATACCCGCTACGTGCAGGCACATAATATTTGTATATCGTGCATGCGGATTTTGCCGGCTCAGACATTCGGCGCTCCTTAATAATCTGATTAAACGAAAGAAAGTTGAGAAATACCCGATTTCCTGACTGAGTATAAACCGCACGTTGGGTTTGACAACCTCTGGAGAGGTTGCCCTGAGTCAGGAGATATTTGTTGCGGGGTGGCGGCAAGGCTTATGTCAGAAATTTAGTGGACTCTGACGTTGAGCAGAGCTGGTGACTTAAGCCTGCCGTTATGCAGTTCTGGATGTTGAAAATGGTGGCCTTGCTTCCAATGAATACTATTAATAACTACATGATAAATATGTATTTATCTTTTATTAGTTTTGATTTATACCCCCATAAATACCCCCGATTTGGTGGCGCTGGGAGGTTTTTTTCGGTGGTTTTCTATCGGTGACTGCTGGTGGATGGTTGGTCAAGGTATTTGTTTTCTCCAAATATAACCCCTCCCCGGCCACGATGAGTGAACCGGGTCCTTTCAAAGTTGAACGACGGGGCAACCCCCTCCCGTCTTGCCATTAGGCGGCAGCCAAATGACGAACCTTTTTCATCTCCGGCCTCGGTTTCTGGGTAGCCTCCCAAATGTCCAACTCCAATTGCATTTGCAGCCAGCTTTCCATGGATGTATCGGTGGCAATAGCAATTCGCTGCGCCAGGTCTGTTGACAGAGGCACTTTGCCATTGATGAACGCGGACAGGTGCTTGCGAGATACACCCAGAAGATCCGCCACTTTTGTCACACTCAATCCCAACTCATCCATAACATCCAGTTTGAACACTTCCCCTGGATGTGTAGGTTTCCTGTTACGTACTCTAGCCATAATTGACACGGCACTGAAAAGCGCCGCCTCCCGCCTCATGTAAAGACTACGGCAGACCCTTAATGGTACTGCTCATAGTCGACCACGATGGCGTCACCGCCATCAAATTCAAAGGTCAACCGCCATGGGCCTGATATGGAAACGGCCCAACGGTTATCCTTCTTTGGTTCCAGCTTGTGCAATTTGTAACCGGGCAGGTTCATATCATCCGGCCCAGTTGCTGCTTGCAGGCGATCAAGGCGGGTGGATAGTCTCGTTTTATGCTGGGGGATGATCCCCTTGGTAGTGCCGTCATAAAAGAAATCTTCTAACCCTTTATGCCTGAAGCTCTTGATAGCCATTGTTTGCCCTGCAACCAACTAGGTTACATTGTAGGTCAAAAAACAATAAACTGAAACCAATTAGGTTACATTCTTTTTCGGCCTCAGATACCCTGTTTATGGCTGCGTTTCTTAAAGACCTCATTGGAGTAGCTTCTGTGGAAAAAGTGATAGCTACAATCGTTTCAGGCGGTCAGACAGGTGTCGACCGTGCCGGGTTGGACTGGGCCATAGAAAACAACATTCCCCATGGCGGCTGGTGTCCGGCTGGACGGTTGGCCGAGGATGGGCCTCTCAATGAACGCTACCATCTTACCGAGACTGAATCGCCAGGTTATCGCCAGCGAACCAAACACAATGTCCAAGACAGTGACGGGACGTTGATAGTGAATCTCGGTCCCTTGGAAGGCGGGACTTTCTCGACAGTTCGGCTCGCTGAGAAGCAAAGCAAGC
Source organism: uncultured Porticoccus sp. (assembly GCA_950063125.1). Classification (GTDB taxonomy): domain Bacteria; phylum Pseudomonadota; class Gammaproteobacteria; order Pseudomonadales; family Porticoccaceae; genus Porticoccus. Next base: position 8,417 of record CATLZI010000032.1, read on the forward strand.
CTTTTCTGGTGGTTGCCCTGGATGACGGCGTGACAGAAGAGGCGATTGCTTCTGTTCGAGAATGGTTGAAGGGCAACGGAGTTCGGGTTCTAAACATTGCCGGCCCGAGAGAAAGCAAAAGGCCGGGGATCTACGAACTGACCAAGACGTTGCTGGAAAAGTTGTGAAAATCCTCTTGGGGGTGGGAGCGAACCCCATCCACCACCCAGGGCTGCGGTCCAGATTCGCTGACTATCCCTTTAAAGCCCTATGGAACAGCCCCCAACGCTTCTGGCGAGGAATTCAAAATTCTGCCTGAAGGGCCGCGCATTACCCTTCGCCGCCTCCGGTAACGGCCTGCTTTTGCGGTCCGGTGAGCCTTCAAGCCGGTGGCTCCCGACCTAGCGCTTGCAGTGGCAAAACTTAACGGGAGGGGGCCGAAACCCGTCCATCTCATCTGGCAAGAGACCCGCTTTTGCGCACCGACAGAAACAAGGCCAGTCCTGACGGGCCGAGCGTAGAGCGGCACCTAAGAAGTTTAGCAGTATCAGGTGCGTTATCGCACTGCTGCTGTCTGTCCTGAATTTGACCAGATGGTCAAAGCCCATTGCTTTCAACCAGCGGAACTGGGCAGATGGCCGCACTCTGGCGGTCAGTTCTACGACTTCTTCTGGTTCAAGCCACGGTTTCATCGAACTAAAGCCTATCTTTTAATTGTATGGCAGTATGATGATGGACATCGCGGGATTTCTATAGGCGAGGCTGGAAGGTGAAAGGATTGGTGAACAATGAACGGTAAGACGAGAACAGAGGGATTAGAACGAGATGAAGCTCTAGGGAAGGCCTACCTTGAGTTCATCATGGAAAATACGCAGGCCGTTGGTAATAAAGCGTTTCACACCATCGTGAAAGTGCTTACCGAGGGATTACCGCCAACTGATGATTCCCTGCAAAGAGTATTTTGGGACTCTGACCGTATGGTTAGGGATCTCTCCGATGATGAACAGAAAATCTCAGCAGCCCTGGCCCTTGAAATTGAGGTGATGGTCAGACAAATTTTCGTGAAAATGATGCTTGATGATCGATTTATGGACGGCATGAGTAATGCCGTGCGGACCAAGCAAGCAAAATGGATGACACGTAATCGTGAATCGACAAAAGGTTCATCGAAGAATCCAAATGACTTAAGGATTAAAGAAATCGTAGATCAAAACCCAGATTTGAGTACCAAAGAACTGGTGAAAAAAATGGAAGCCGAAGGCGTTATTAAAGCCGTTGCCGATACTGTTGCCGGAACTGTTAACGGAATTGATGAGTACCTTATAGTAAATCCTGAGATTCCTGAAAATGAGTGGAAGCGAATTAAAGGTAAGACCTGGGACAGCAAAATCTCAAGGCTAAGAAGGTAATATTTGCGCAAAACAATGTTGCGCAAAACCCAATAAAACCAATCCATTACGATCTATGCGAAGCTCTTCGGTATGTCCTGGTATGTGGCCGGACATTATGAAAATCGAGGAGAAAACCATGGCCGATCAACTTGATCGAATTTGTAAACTTCCAGAAGTGCAAAACCTGACTGGGCTTTCCAGTTCGCGAATCTATGCGCTCATGGCAGAAGGTAACTTCCCTTCAAATTTCAAATTGTCACCCGGCGGACGTGCTTCAGGGTGGCTTCTTTCGGACGTGAATAAATACTTAGCTGGTCGAGCCTCAGAACGCGGCCAATGTGTGGCGGCATAGGGGGTTGGCTATGACTGAGAAAAAACAAAACCCGCTGGCGGGCGGGCTTTATCAAGATCAAGGGTCGGTTAACAGCTCTAAGGCCGTTGGGAGCAATTTAACAGCGGGTAAGCCGTTGGGCAAGGGGGATAGGATGTTGTGCCTCTTTGCTTCTGGAGTGCGCCTTCACCGTTTCAAGGCTGAGCCATTGGGCGATCACTGCTTGCCAACGACGATAGCGGATCTTCAGCAACGTCACGGCTTGCTATTCGATCGTGTGACCGTGAAGGTCCGCAATCGCTTTGGTGGGGAAACTCGAGTGACCGAATACTGGCTGTCTGGTGACTATCTCAAGCGAGCGCAGGAGATCGCTCGGACGCTTCAGGGACAGAAACAGGGAAAGGAGGCTGCGTGAGATGGCGAAAAGCTATAGTGGGGCCAAGGGGCGGGGGGCGAAAAGCCCCCCTTTCTCCCGATTCTTCCACCTTGTTCATGACTCAGAAAGCTACGCACGACTGCCGCCGCGTGCCGTAAAACTTCTTCTCGACGTTTTACGGTTTTACAACGGTCGCAATAACGGCGACATCGCGATTACTCAAAAGCTCATGTTACCGCTCGGCTGGAGTTCCAAAGATCAACTTCATAAGGCCACCATTGAGCTGGAGCATTTCGGGTTCTTGAAAAAGTCACGCCAGGGTGGACGACACCTGTGCTCACTTTTCGCGCTCACGTTCTTTCCGGTGGATGAGTGTGGCGGAAAGCATGATCTCCCCCCTAGCAAAAACGCAACTGACGAGTGGAAGGTTAAGCAACCCAACAAACCGCACTTTCAAAAAACGCTGCCCCGCGCTACGGGGAACATTGCCCCGCAGCACGGGGTAATAAAGCCGGGCAAGGTTGTCGAATTGCCCCGCCGTGCGGGTCAGTCAGGGCGAAAACAGTGATTTTCGTGCCCCGCAGTACGGGGACCTTCTAAGAATCTACCAAGAGCAATGATATTTACGGAGAACAACATGAAGCAAAACGATTTAAAAAACCCCACAACCTCACCAACGAGTGTCGGCAACCTAGGTGGCAATCGAGAGGTGTTCAAAACCACAAACGCGGCTGGCAACTCGAGCTTCAGCGACCGGGCCAATGGCCTGAATCGTGGTCAGAAAATCAGTGATCGCAGCGATTCGTTATCAAATTACGACAGAGGAAAGACCGCTCCGTCTGTTAGCGGATTCGATTCTCTGGATGTTGAGAAATTCCGCCAAGCGAAAAATTTTGGTAACCACGTCATCCCGGAAAAACCCTATGACGGACCCACTAATCTTCGGGACGCCGGGGTAGCCATTCGTCGTGGCGTGACAGAGGCAGCGGACTACGCAACAAGGCCGGCAAGAATTGGCGCCAGGGCGTTTTATGGTGGAGTTGGCGATCTTGCCACTGGCATTTTTACCAACAAAACTACCGCCCAGGCCGACGCTGATAGTTTGGCCTCCGGTCGCCCAACCACTCCGGACATAAAATCGGAGCTTTCCCAGGGTCGTCCTGGTCAGACTTCAGTTGATGGCGTTGGGTACAAGAACATCGATGGCAATGACATCTACGAGACAACGAATTCAGCGGGCAACCGATCTTACTCTGATCACGGTGTTTTGACTGATGATCAGAAACTGGCAGCCGGGAAAATTGACAAATCTGCTGCGCCAGTGGAGCTGACTAACATCGTCGACAGTACATTTTTCAAGGGTCCGGAGGGGTTAGGTCGCCGCCAGGAAGCCGCCCTTGATCCAAGGGTCAAGAAGGCAAGGGCTGAGGCCATGGCGCGTGGCGACTACAAAGCCGCAGAACGTTCGCTGATGTCGAATTCAGAGCTTGAACAGGCTAAATCAAAGGAGCGGATGGATAGGGGGCGGCAGGCAGCCTACGAGCGTGACCCGGTTAACGCTTACGCCACGGACCAAAACTCGCTGGCCGCGTACCGAGATCATTTTCGGAAACAGGGCGAACAGCAGTATCAGGCGCGCCGTGATCAGGTGGACGATGGCTACCGCGACGATAGTTCAATTCTGAAACGAAACCTGGCAATTTCAAAATTGATTACAGAAATGGAGTCAGCCATGCAATTTCCGAAAGACGCCACGTTGATGCAAAAGCGGGAAATTGCCGAGCAGATTTTTGATGGTAATTCAAATGCGCTTTCGGGCGATGGGGATCACGATCCGGAAATTGAGGCAAAGATTAACTCCTATTTGTGAGCGCCCGGAGGCTTTGGTGCTGGGGTTGACGAAGTGGCTTACTCCAGCCAAAAGCCGTCTAGCAATTGACACGGTCATTTCCGGTGACTAATCTTCGACCTGTAGCCTCGCAATTGGCGGACATCCCTGGGCAACTGGAGCCCAGACCGGTCGCTGAATGCGGGGCTTCTCTTTTAATATGGTGGTGGTATGAGCCTTGACGCGAAGAGAGAGAAAGCCTGTAAAGCCTATGTGTTGAATGGTGGAAACAAGAGCGAAGCATTCCGTGATGCGTTCCCTCACGCGAAGAAGTGGAAGGACAAAACAGTATGGAGTCGTGCTTCTGAGTTGTTTGCTGAAAGTGAGGTTCAGGGAAGGGTGGAAGAGCTACAGGCAAAGGCAAAAGAAATCGCTGAGACGAAGCTAAATATTACATTTGAACAAAAGCAGAGATGGCTAAAATCGGTTATAGAGCGCAGCTTGCAGCATGAACAGGCAAGAGATAAGGAAGGCAACCCGATAGGTGCTTTCAAATTCAACGCTGCTGCGGTTATTTCAGCCATCAACGAGCTGAACAAGATGGACGGCGATCACGCTGCCAGCAAAGTGGATATGACAGCAACCGTGAGCCTGGCGGATTTTGCTGATTCCTTACCTGATAATGTGTGATTAACAATAAGAAGCCGCGAGAGACGAATTGACAAGGTCCGTGTCCGTAACTACTCTATGTTTGTAGCCTCGCAATTGGCGGACATCCCTGGGCAATCGCAGCCCAGACCGTTCGATGAATGCGGGGCTTCTTTTTCAATAAGAAGTGTCAGATTTGGTCTGAACTAATCCATCGAAGAGGCCTAGGGTCCGGTAGACTTGGCCAGCCTTCCTCCAAGTCTGATTCACCCGCATTAAACGGAATCACGATGGAATACGCCTTTTACTTTCTCGTCGCCACCGCCGTCGCGGGCTGCCTTTTGTACGTTCGCTGGAAGATACGCAAACGTCGCAACAACATGCG
>CATLZI010000033.1 GCA_950063125.1 uncultured Porticoccus sp.
CCAGAACCAGAGCCAGAGCCAGAGCCAGAGCCAGAGCCAGAGCCAGAGCCAGAGCCAAGGGTGGATTCTGTCTCCCCTGCTGTGGACTCTGTTGAGTCAGATGCCGCTGGAAGCAGTGACCTCCCGGCGCTGGAAATTATGCCGCTTGACCGTGAAAAGATCGATCTGGACATTCTTGAGATCTTTATCGAAGAGGCCAATGAGCTGTTGGAAGACATTGATCGCTGTCTGCAGGACTGGCAACAGAATTGGCAGAGCCGTGAGGCAGTGGAGTCACTCAAGCGATCGCTACACACGCTCAAGGGTGGCGCAAGAATGGCCGGGCTGCAGCAGCTCGGTGAGTTGAGTCATGATTTTGAAACCGACATCCTCGCTATCGAACATCAGCGCGACCGGCTGGACGAAGCGGTGTTCAGTCGATGGCTGCACAAGCAGGATCAGCTCCAGGCGGCGCTGGTGCCAGCCAGGGCATTGCTCGGCAGTGACAGTGAGGGTGTGCCCCCGGTAGAACCAGCAGAAGCTGAGGTGGTAGAGACGGTTGCCCTGGGGCAATCACCCGAGGTCAATCAAATTCCTGCCCAGCTGCGGGCCAGTCTCACTGATATACCCGGCATTACTCCGCCCCAGCGCCAACCGGCTACATCCACGGAAATGGTCAAAGTGTCAGCCCCGCTGCTGGAGAGTCTGGTGAATCTGGCCGGTGAAACCAGTATCTCACGGGGCCGGGTAGAGCGTGAGATCAGTGATTTTTCGGTTACGCTCGATGAAATGGGTTCCACCATCACCCGCCTCCGTGATCAGGTTCGGCGTATTGGCGTCGAAACAGAAGCGCACATGATGTTCCGGCAGGAACAAATGGAGGCGATGCAACCTCCGGAGGGTTTTGACTCACTTGAAATGGACCGTTATTCCCAATTGCAGCAACTGTCACAGGCGCTGCTGGAGTCCGCCTACGATATTCAGGATCTGAAGGAAACGCTGGCGGACAAGGCCCGGTCTGCCGAGGGACAGTTGTTGATTCAGTCGCGCATCAACACGGATCTTCAGGAGCGGTTGATGCGTACACGGATGGTGCCGTTCAGCCGGATTGTGCCCAGATTGCGCCGGATGGTCAGGCAGGTCAGTGATGAGGTGGGGAAGAAAGTTGAACTGCGACTGATCAATATTGACGGCGAGATGGACCGCTCTGTCATGGAGCAGATGCTGGCCCCACTGGAACATATGATTCGCAATTCCATTGACCACGGGATTGAGTCTGCAGCAGACCGCCTTGCTGCCGGAAAACCGGAAACCGGGGTGATTTCTGTGGGATTGGCCAGAGAGGCCGGCGATATTCTCCTACTGTTATCTGATGACGGCCGGGGGCTCAATGTCGATGCCATTCGCCGTCGAGCGATTGAGCAGAGTCTGATTCCCGAGGACAGCCCTCTGGATGATCAGGATGTCATCGAGTTTATTTTTCAGCCGGGATTCTCCACATCGGACAAAGTAACCCAGGTTTCCGGTCGCGGTGTGGGCATGGACGTGGTTAACAGTCAGGTGCGCGAACTGGGAGGATCGGTGCAGGTCGTCACCGATCCCGGCAAGGGTACCCGTTTTATTGTGCGTTTGCCGTTCACGGTGTCGGTCAACAGAGCGCTGATGATTGAGATGGGTAACGAGTTGTACGCGCTTTCCCTGAGTAGTGTGGATGGTGTCGTACGAGTCAGCCCGGTGGAGCTTGAATACTACTATCTCTATCCTGATGCGCGCCTCGAATATGCCGGCGAGTATTACGAAGTCCTCTATCTGGACAGCCTGTTGCACCATCGCTCAACCCCGAAACTGGATATGGAAAGCCAGTCGGTATTCCTGATTCTGGTGCATACCGAAACCCGCCATTTCGCCATTCAGGTAGACGGCCTGGCGGGCAGCATGGAAATTGTGGTGAAAAGTCTTGGCATCCAGCTCAGCAAAGTGCCCGGATTGACGGGTGCCACTGTGATGGGCGACGGGCGGGTTGTGGTCATTCTGGATCTATTGGCGTTACTGCGCAGCCGTTTGATGACCGCATCTGTTGCAGACAGTGAAGAAATCGGTGAGCCCGAGGCATCATCTCCTGTCGCCACAGTAATGGTCGTGGATGATTCCGTGACAGTGCGTAAGGTGACCAGTCGGTTTTTACAGCGAGAGGGATTTTCCGTGATTACCGCGAGAGATGGCCTCGAGGCAATGGCTTTGCTCCAGGAACATAAGCCCGATGTCATGCTGCTGGATATCGAGATGCCGCGCATGGATGGCTTTGAAGTAGCGCGTCGAGTCAAAGGCAGCAGTGAGCTGAAACAAATACCGATTATCATGATTACCTCGAGGTCGGGTAAAAAGCATCGGGAAAGGGCTTTCTCCCTGGGTGTCGAGCACTACATGGGCAAGCCCTATCAGGAGCAGGAGCTATTGAAAGCCATGGCTCATCTCATGCCCGTAGCAACTGAATCAGGAGAATAGTTATGCTGTTTTCTATCCGGACAAAGGGCGTGCCTATGGGAGTGAGTGTCCCAGAAGAAGCTATAACTGTTGAGGAGGGCAATTGGTGAGCAAACCGGTGGCCGATAACCCGTTGTTGCCCGATGAGGTGGATAGCCTGCTTGTGTCGCTCAGCGGTCACCGCCTGCTGGTTCCCATGGCAGCGGTTGCCGAGATCGTGCAGCAAGTCGACTGTCAACGGGACGACCATCAACCTCCCTGGCTGCAGGGTTGGATAAACTGGCGAACCGAACGCATTCCACTACTTTCCTTTGAATCACTGGTTGGACATGAGCGGGCGGCGTTGGGTGACCGGGCGATGGCATTGGTGCTGTACCGCATACTGCCGGACGGTTTGAGCAGGTTTTATGCCCTGCAAGTCCAGAATTTTCCGCATTTGATCAGGTTGGCAGACGATGGTTTGTTGCAGCAGGTTTCCCTGCCAGAGCTGTCGCCCTATGTTCTGATGATGGTGGCTGTCAGAGAGCAGCAGGCATTTATCCCCGATCTGGATAAAATTGAACAACTGCTCGCTGAAGTTCTTTAGAGGCAGGCGGGGGATTGCGCCCCGTTTCCGTGCATTTTAGTCCTGATCGCCATGCAGCAGGGTCCTGTCCGCGCCTTTTGCCGCGGGTAGGCGAGCAAATCCTTACTATGCGCACCTCTGGTGCTGGTGGTAGAGTACAAGCATCCGGTGCCCCCTCCTTGCCTCCAAGTGACTTTTTCGAGGGTCCAATAGTGTCCAAAGAGCGTAAAAAAACGGCTGCCGAAAAGCACGAGGAGCTTCTGGCCAAAGCAATTGAGATGACCGTATCTCTCAATCCGCTGGTCGGCGTCAGTACGGAGGACCTCAAGACGGCCGTCAAGAAAACGGTCAAACAGACTGCAGCACAGCCCTCCAAGGTGTTGCGCTATAGCAAGCGGTTTGCCGGCAAGGTTACAGATATTCTCAAAGGCACGGACAAGTACGAAGGTCACAAGGGAGATCGGCGTTTTGCTGACCCTTCCTGGGATGAAAACAAGCTTTATCACAAGCTCAAGCAGGCCTATTTTGCCTGGGAAGAGTCATTGGATGAACTGGTGGATGACCTTGGCCTGGAGGGGATAGAGGAGCGACGGGCCCGTTTCGTCAAAGAGATGCTGATCACGTCCATGGCTCCCACCAACTTCCTGTTGGGTAATCCAAAAGCACTCAGAAAAGCGATTGAAACCCGCGGCAGCAGTTTGCTGAAAGGGCTGAAGAACTATGCTCACGACCTGAAAGACAACAACGGCATGCCCGCCCAGGTGGATAAAAGCCAGTTTCGGGTGGGTGGCAATCTGGCGACGACGGAGGGCGTTGTCGTTTTTCGCAATGAGGTGCTGGAACTGATCCAATACAAGCCGCGTACCGCCCGGGTGTATCGCAGGCCACTACTGATCATCCCTCCACAGATCAACAAGTTTTACATCTACGATCTGAACGAGGAAAAAAGTTTTTTTCGTTTTTGCCTCGATCAGGGATTTCAGGTATTTGCGATCAGCTGGAGAAACCCTTCGGAGGAGCAGGCGCACTGGGGGATGCCTGAATACATTGAGGCGGCCATCGAAGCTGTCGATGCCATCCTCGCAATCACCCGGAGTCAATCTCTCAACGTGGTCGGGGCCTGTGCCGGCGGTATCACAGCTTCAATTCTGTCCTCCTACCTCAAGCAGACTGGCCGTGACGTGGTGCATTCCCTGAGCCTGTCCGTGTGTATGCTCAGCATGAACTCCCGGGAAATGGAGCTGGGGGTCTTCACTACGCCGGCATCCCTGCAGGCCGCGCGGCTCAAATCGCGGGAGCGGGGTGTCCTGGAGGGCTCCGAACTCGGCCGGGTCTTTAGCTGGATGCGCCCCAATGATCTGGTCTGGAATTATCACATCAACAACTATTTGATGGGTGAGGCGCCGCCGGCCTTTGATATTCTATTCTGGAACAGCGATTCAACCAACTTGCCCGCAGAACTGCACTGCGACTTTCTCGATATTTATGAGCACAACACCCTGGAAGCCGGAGAGATGAAGATTAATGGCGTGACCATCGATCTGGCTGCGCTGGATTGTGACAAGTATGTAACTGCCGGGTTATCCGACCATATTACGCCCTGGAAAGTCTGCTACAAGACCACCCAGATTGTCGGGGGAAATATCAAGTTTGTGCTCAGTTCCAGTGGCCATATTCAGAGCCTGGTCAACCCCCCCACCAACACCAGAGCGCGTTACTTCAGTAATGAAAGCCTGCCCGATAATGCCGACGAGTGGCTCGAAGGGGCTGAGCAGTTTGCGGGCTCCTGGTGGACCGACTGGTCCGACTGGCTTCAAGCCCGCTCCGGGGTGCGAAAAGCTGCACCGACGGTGTTGGGCAGCAAGCACTTCAAACCCATGGAGGAGGCCCCCGGCACCTATGTCTTCGGCTGAGAACATTGAGGAGCATCTGGTGAGCGTGCAAACCAGTGGGTTGCAGATCTACTGGTTGACGGTCATGGGCCTGAATATCCGTGTTGGCATCAGGCGAGGCAGTAATGCTCAGGGTAAACCCCTGTTGTTACTGAATGGCATCGGTGCCAGTCTGGAGGTGCTGGAAGGTTTCATTGCGGCCATGCCGGGCTGTGAGGTGATTATTTTTGATGTTCCCGGGGCGGGGAAGTCAGAGGCCCCCGTGCTGCCCTGGCGGTTGCATACCTATGCAAAACTGACCGCAAAAATTCTCGATCAGCTGGGCTATCGGCAGGGGGACTTGCTGGGGCTCTCCTGGGGTGGCACCCTGGCCCAGCAATTTGCCCGCCAGTATCCCGAACGTTGCAGAAAGCTGGTGCTCTGTGCCACGAGTTGCGGTTCAGCGATGTTTCCCGGGCATCCATCCATCCTGGCAAAAATGATCAGTCCCCGCCGCTATCTGGACAAAAGATACATGTCCCGTATTGCCGGCGACCTCTATGGCGGTAAAATGCGCACCGATCCGGCCCAGGTGGAAAAGCATGCCTCCCGGGTGCAGACCACCAGTTCGCGCGGTTACTATTACCAGTTGCTGGCACTGGCAACCTGGTCGAGCCTGCACTGGTTACACAAAATCGCCATGCCAACCTTGATTGTTCATGGCACCGATGACCCGATCATTCCGCCGGTCAATGCGAAGATTCTCGCCGGTCGTATCCCCAACGCCGAACTGTGGCTGATGAATTGTGGCCATTTGTTCATGCTCACCATGCCGGATACGGTTGCACCCGCGATCCAGGAATTTCTCGACAAGTAGTATCGTCACCCACCTACACCGGAATATTTTCATGACACAACCAATGAGTGGCCAGTCGGACTGGTTTGAAATTACTCAGGCCCAGATCAACCAGTTTGCCGATGCAACCCACGACCATCAGTACTTGCACGTGGATGAGCAGCGAGCCGCAGATGGGCCGTTCGGTAAAACCATTGCCCATGGCTTCCTCTATCTCTCCATGGTGCCCCACATGATGCTGGACGACCTGTTGGCCTTTATTGGCGATGCGACAGTGATCAACTATGGGGTCAATGGCCTGCGTTTTATTTCGCCGGTGCCGGTCGGTAGCCGCATTCGTCTCAACTGGCAGGTGCTGTCCGACGAGCCGAAAGGCAAAAATCGGCTGTTGACCGTGGAGATTGGCATTGAAATCCAGGGCGTTGAAAAACCTGCCATGGCTGCTGAATGGCTGCTCTATATTCTATGATGTCAATCTCGTCCCAGGCCGGGGCGTTGTAGCGTTTGGTCAATGTGCGGTAAACAGTTTACCGCGCACGGTTTCTCGGTATTTCATCGGTGATGTGCCAAATTGACGATGAAATATTTTGCTGAATGCAGCGGCATCCTGGTAACCGGAGTGAGCAGCCACTTCGGCTACAGACAGGTTTGATTTCTGCAGTAACTCCCTGGCATTGTTGAGTCTGGTACGCTGCAGGTACTTCAGGGGCGTCTGGCCCAGTGCATTTTTGAAGCGGCGGTCAAACGTGCGCATACTGAAACCGAACTGTTTTGCCACGTCGCCAATCCTGATGGGCTTGCTGAAATTATCCTCAAACCAGATTTGTGCCTGCACCACCTGTTCATCGGGGTGGTGTTCCACATTGTCGGAGAAGTAGCTGGTGGGCTCGAAGGAGCTGCGAATTTCGTGAAAGAAGTTGCGTTCCACCTGTGTGGCCGCCTGGCGGCCATACAGCCTCGCCACCAGGTGTACCATCAACTCCGCCATGGCGTTGACGCTGGCAGCGCAGTAGAGATTGCCGGCCTGGGTAATAAAGTATTGTCTCTTCAGGGCTACCAGTGGGTAGTCGCGTTGGAACTGATCAAAATAATGCCAGTGGGTGGTGGCGGGTTGGTGATCCAGAAGGCCCGCCTCTGCCAGAAAGCACACGCCCGTACCCACTGCGATGACGGTGGCACCCTCGCTCACCTGGTGTTGTAACCAGGGGATATAGTCGCGGTATTTTTTCAGGGCAGGCCGTGGGTTCCGCCACAGTGCGGGCAGGCTGATAATGTCGCAGCCGTCTATCTCGTCAATCGTTGCCGAGGAGCTGATGGCGAAGCCCGAGGGCGAGGTAATTGGCTGATCATCAATGGACAGAGTGGTCGCTACAATGCTGCGGGTGCTGTTGGGGTTGGCTGCCCGGTCGGCAGCCTCGGCAGTGCGCAGGATTTCCACCGGCAAGGTAGCACTGGTCGTCAGCAAATTGTTGTAAAGCAGGGTGCAAACCCGCAGTGGTGGTGGTTGATTAATCGGTTTTTTGGCCATAATGGACAAATATATGGCTACAAGAAACAAAAATCAACCGGGGATGCCTGATAGACTGCGTCTATAAATTCAACTGGATGCAGCGCAACATGCAAGCTTTACCCGTTATTGTCGGTTTTGGTGGCTACAACGCCGCCGGACGCAGCTCTTCACACCAGGGTTTTCGCCGAACGGTAGTTGAGTCCCTGCCCCCCGTTGAACGCAATAAAACACTGGTGGGCCTGGCCTGTCTTATGGGTCTGGTGAAGTGGGATGGCAGTTCGTACCGTGACAGGGCCGGACAATCCTATGATGTGGCCGCCGTGGCCTCGACCTTTGCTGACCAGGTCATGGCTGGAACCCTGATCCGCCGCCTGGAAAACACCATCTACAATCCTGATGAAGTCACTGGTCACAAGCGTGTACAAATGCAGCAACACGATGAGGGTGGTGTGCGGTTTACCCTGAGTCGCCGGGATATGCCGGCACAGATTCCCGGCCACTGGAACGTACGTCCTCTCGAGGACGGGAGTTTTGAAATCCACTCCCGTGATACCGGAGAATTTCTGGTGCCGGTGCAGACCGAGCAACTGGCCAAGGCGGCCGGCCAGTTACCCTCCGGTTTTGATCCCGCAGCCCAGTACAGTTCGAGATTTCATCCGCGAGGGTTGCAACTGGCATTGCTGGGCGCCAGCGATGCGATTCACTCCGTCGGTGTCCCCTGGGAGCAGATAGTCGCTGCCGTTCACCCGGACGAAATTGGTGTCTATGGCTCCAGTGTGTTTGGACAGCTGGCGCCGGAAGGTTTTGGCGGATTATTGCAAAGCCGTTTGCGCAGTGAACGAACGTCGTCCAAACAGCTGGCCCTGGGACTCAACACCATGCCGGCAGATTTTATAAATGCCTATGTGTTGGGTAGTGTGGGACATACCGAGGCCATTACGGGGGCCTGCGCCTCCTTTCTTTATGTGCTACAGGCGGCCGTGCGGGATATCCGCAGTGGTCGGCGTCGTGTCGCGGTGGTGGGCAATGCCGAAGCCAGTCTGACACCAGAGATATTTGAAGGCTTTACCAATATGGGGGCGCTGGGCACCGACGAGGGACTTTGCAAACTCGATAGTTCCAGTCTGCCGGATTGGCGGCGAGCCAGTCGACCTTTTGGTGAAAACTGTGGTTTCACCCTGGCGGAGGGGACTCAGTTTGTGGTGTTGATGGACGACGCGCTGGCCGTGGAGTTGGGTGCCGATATTCACGGGGCTGTGCCCGAGGTCTTTATCAATGCCGATGGTCTGAAGAAATCCATCTCCGCCCCCGGTGCTGGCAACTACGTATCGTTTGCCAAGGCTGTCGCATCGGCAGTGGCAATCTTCGGTGAGGACACGGTTAAGCACAACAGCTTTATTCACGCCCACGGCTCCAGCACCCCTGCCAACCGGGTTACGGAATCAGAAATTTTCAATCGGGTCGCCGCCGCTTTCGGGATCAGTGACTGGCCGGTGGCGGCAGTGAAGGCCTATGTAGGCCATACAATAGCTTCCGCCAGTGGTGATCAGTTGATGTCGGCACTGGGCACGTTCAAATACCAGTTGATTCCGGGTATCAAAACAATTGATCGGGTTGCCGCCGATGTCTGCCAAACCCATACTTCGTTCCCTTTGCAGGACAGGGATGTCAGGGAGCGGGGCATGGATCTGGCGCTGATCAACTCCAAGGGTTTTGGTGGCAATAATGCAACTGCCGTGGTCATATCCCCCCGCAAGGTCGAAGAGATGCTGAGCCGTCGTTATGGTGCGGCAATGGCTGATTACCGTTTGCGCCTTGAGCAGACCCGCCAGCGGGCAGCGGACTATGAGTTGCGGGCAGATCGGGCAGAGCTCGATGTCATTTACCGGTTTGGTGAACAGGTCATTGATGACAGTGCCATTCAGTTCAGCCGTGATGGACTCACAATGCCGGGTTTTGGCAACGCAGTGATATTCGACAAGTCAAACCCCTGGGCAGATATGAGCTAGTTCATGGCGTGTTTGCCGGTCGCTACGCTCGGAGGATTAAGGTGCTCGTGACCCCGACAAAAAGTTCGTTCGGAATTTAAAGTCGTCTCCTTTAGAATGGTCTTTTCTCGCGGTACTTTTTTGTGAAAGTGGCACCAGCTGGTGTAGCTGGGTGGGGATCGCGACGGTGCGTTTACCTGGCGGATCCACCGGTGCCATTGGTCCTGTGCTTCAATGTTCTGCCAGAGGGTAGCCGGAATGAAGTTGACATATTCTGGTTATGTTCGGCGGTTATACAGAATTATAAATATGTCGGAGTGGTTATCTTGAGTGATCATCAAGGCCAGAGCTGGTCTATTGTGGATTCGGCGAGTCTCTATGGCGTCAACGACTGGGGTGCCGGGTACTTTGGTCTTTCAGAAAAGGGTGAGATAACGGTTATTGCGCCTCACAACGGTCGCTCTCACCAGATTTCCCTGCTCGATATTGTCGCGGGTCTGGAACAGCGCGGCCATGCCATGCCGGTGTTGTTGCGGATTGAGAATCTGCTCGACCAGCGAATCACCTATCTCAACGAAAGTTTTGCCGAAGCCATCCGCCAAATGAACTACCAGGGCGAGTACCGCGGTGTCTTTCCCATCAAGGTCAATCAGCAGTGCCATGTGGTGGAAGAGATTGCCAAATTTGGCAGTCAGTACCATCACGGCCTCGAGGCGGGTAGCAAGGCGGAACTGATTATCGCCATGTCACATCTGCAGGATCGTGAGGCCTGTATCATATGTAATGGGTACAAGGATGCCGAATTTATCCAGCTTGGTCTGCATGCCAGAAAGCTGGGCCTGAAATGTTTCTTTGTGATCGAGACCCCTTCCGAGCTGGGCATTATTCTGGAACAGAGCAAACGCCTCGGTATCGAGCCGTTGATCGGCGTGCGCCTGAAACTGGCGGCCAAGGTTGAGGGCCACTGGTTTGAAGACAGCGGTGACCGCTCACTGTTCGGCCTGACCGTGACGCAGCTGGTGGATGTGCTGGATCGATTGCGCGAGGCAGATATGCTGCACTGCCTGCAACTGATGCATTATCACATCGGTTCCCAGATCCCGAATATTCGCAATATTCGCGACGGTGTTCAGGAAGCCTGTCGCTACTACGTGGATCTGGTGAAAGAGGGTGCCCCGCTGGGCCATCTCGACCTCGGTGGCGGTCTGGCGGTGGATTACACCGGCGCCCGCACCAACGAAACCCACAGCAAGAACTACTCCCTGGAGGAGTACTGCATCGATATCGTGGAAACCATCACCGAGGCACTCAACAACAGCGATATCCCGCACCCCACCCTGATTACCGAGTCGGGACGGGCCACGGTGGCCTACTCCTCGGTACTGCTGTTCAATATTCTCGATGTGAGTTACTTCAAGTCCAACGGTATTCCCGATCAGCTGCCAGAGGACTGTACTGAATCGCTCGATAATCTCTGGGCAACCTTGCAGTCGCTGAATGACACCAATCTTCAGGAGTGTTGTAACGATGCGGCTCACTACCGGGAGGATATGCGTCGCATGTTCCGTCAGGGTCAGGTGCAACTGCGCGAACTCGCCCTGGCGGAAAACCTGTACCTGGAAGTGTTACAGCGCACCCGCCTGCTGTTGCCCTCGCTGCGCCGCATTCCGCCAGAGCTGGCCAATCTGGATGAGGCGCTGGCAGACATTTATTACGGGAATTTCAGTCTGTTCCAGTCGCTGCCGGATTCCTGGGCAATCGACCAGATTTTCCCGGTGATGCCGATACATCGGTTGACCGAAGCGCCTACCAACAAGGCGATTATTGCTGACCTGACCTGTGATTCCGACGGCAAACTCGATTTGTTTGCCAATGCTGACGGTGAAACGCGTACCCTGCCACTGCACGACCTCAAAGAGGGCGAAGAATATTACCTCGGTGTGTTTCTGGTGGGTGCCTACCAGGAAACCCTGGGGGATCTGCACAATCTGTTCGGTGATACCCATGTGGTGAGTGTTCGCATTGATGGCGAGGGACAGTTTGAATTTGTTGAGGAAATTCAGGGCGATACCATCGGCGATGTGCTCAGTTACGTGGAATACAACCCCAAGGAGTTGTATGAGAAATTTCGTATCTGTGCGGAGACCGCTGTGCGTTCTGGCAGTATCAGTGTGGCCGAGCGCCAGCGGATGTTAAAGACTTTCAGTAACAGCTTGAATGGCTATACCTATTTTGAGCGGGACTGATAAGGTCGGAATTGTTTTAAGCCCGACTGATCGTGGCGTGATGCCAATCCGTTTTCGAAATAGGGTTGGTTCTGAGAAAGATAATCTGTTTGCCGACTGGCAAAAAGAAAGGTTGAGGAGTTAAGCATGGCAAAAGTACTCATTATCGGTGCCGGTGGGGTCGGTGGCGTTGTGACCCACAAGTGCGCCCAGTTGCCGGGTGTCTTTGAGGAGATAGTCCTCGCCAGTCGCACCGAAGCGAAATGTCGGCACATTGCCTCGCAGCTTGATCGCTCCATTGAGACCGCACAGGTAGATGCGGACAATGTGCCGGAGCTGGTGGCGCTGATCAATCGCGTCAAACCGGATCTGGTGATCAACGTGGCGCTACCCTACCAGGACCTGACTATCATGGACGCCTGTCTGGAAGCGGGGGTCAATTACCTGGATACAGCCAACTACGAGCCGCTGGATACCGCCAGGTTCGAGTACAGCTGGCAGTGGGCCTATCAGGACAAATTTAAACAGGCGGGGCTGATGGCGCTGCTCGGCTCCGGCTTCGACCCCGGCGCCACTAACGTGTTTACCGCCTACATCGCCAAGCACTACTTCGACGAAATCCACACTCTGGACATCATTGATGTGAACGGTGGCGATCACGGCTATCCGTTTGCCACGAATTTCAATCCCGAAATCAATATCCGTGAAGTGACCGCCGAGTGTCGCCATTGGGAAGATGGCGAATTCGTTACTACCCCGGCGATGTCCACCAGGCAATCCTTCTCCTGCCCTGAAGGGGTGGGCACCTACAACATCTACCGGATGTACCATGAGGAGCTTGAGTCGCTGGTGAAAAACTTTCCCAGCCTTAAGCGCGCCCAGTTCTGGATGAGCTTTGGTGAAAGCTACCTGAAACACCTCGAGGTACTGGGCAACGTCGGCATGACCGGGATTGAGCCGGTGGATTTCAACGGCCAGCAGATTGTGCCAATCCAGTTTCTCAAGCGCCTGCTGCCCGATCCGGCGAGCCTCGGTCCGCGCACCAAAGGCAGAACCTGTATCGGCTGCGTGGTCAGCGGTATCAAGGACGGCAAGCCGAAAACCGTTTACCTCTACAACATCTGCGATCACCAGGCCTGCTATGCCGAAGTTCAATCCCAGGCGATCTCCTACACCACCGGGGTACCGGCGATGATCGGTGCCAAGATGATGCTGGAGGGTAAATGGTTGCAGCCGGGGGTATGGAATCTGGAGCAGCTGGATCCCGATCCCTTTATGGCGGACATGAACAAATACGGGGTGCCCTGGACGGTAATTAAGGACTACCAACTCTGATTGCAA
>CATLZI010000034.1 GCA_950063125.1 uncultured Porticoccus sp.
AAATATCTTCCCCGGATTCATGATGCCATTGGGATCGAACACCTGCTTGACCTGCCGCATCAACTGCACTTCCGTGGCGGAGCGCGAGTATTCGAGGTAATCCTTCTTCAGTAAACCTACGCCGTGTTCGGCAGAAATACTACCGTTGAATTGTCCCACCAACGCTGCGATCTGTTTGCTGGCCACGCTGCATTGCCCGGCGAACTGCTCCACAGGCAGGTCATCCGGTTTCAGAATGTTGAGGTGCAGGTTGCCATCACCGATATGGCCGTACCAGACCAGCTCAAAGTCCGGGTATTCCCTGGCCGCCAGTGATTCCACCTCGGCGAGAAATTCCGGCATGCGCGAAACATTCACGCTGATATCATTTTTATAGGGCTTCCAGCGGGACAGGGTCTCCGACATATCCTCCCGTAACTTCCAGAGATTTTCCGCCTGAGAGAGGCTCTGGCTGATGACGCCATCGAGCACCCAGCCCTCCATGACACAGGTTTCAAACAGCGACATCGCCTGGTCCAGCTGAGTCTCGGACAGCGCCTCGAATTCCACCAGCGCATAAAACGGTGCTTCAGATTCAAAAGGTGCGGGCACCTCGCTGTGGGCCAATACTTTTTCCATACCGTTGTGGGTAAAGAATTCGAAGGCCGTCAGCTCCATGCCATCGTTGTAGGTTTTCAGGACATCGATAATACTGGGGAAATCCACCACCCCCAACACCAGCACACTCAACTCCTTTGGTGGCCGGGTGAGCCCAATGGTGGCCTCGGTGATGATGCCCAAAGTGCCCTCGGAACCAATAAACAGGTGCCGGAAGTCCAGACCCGTATTGTTCTTCACCAGGCCGTGATTCAGCTCGAGGATATCGCCATTGCCACTGACCACCTTCAGGCCAAGCACCCAGTTGCGGGTCATGCCGTAACGAATGACTTTGATACCGCCGGCATTGGTCGCAATATTGCCGCCAATCTGGCTGGAACCGGTCGAGGCGAAATCAACCGGATAGAACAATCCCTGTTGCTCGGCAAACGCCTGCAACTGCTGGGTGATCATGCCCGCCTGCACCGTCACACTGCGGTCAATGGCATTGAATGCCACCACCTCGTTCATCCGGTCCAGCACCAGGACGATCTCACCGTTCAGGGCCACAGCGCCGCCACTAAGGCCTGTGCGGCCTCCTGAGGGAACCACTGCGATGCGCTCGGCATTGGCCAGCTGAATAATGGCCTGTACCTCCTCGGTGCTCCCCGGCAATACCACGACGCCAGGTGACGGAGACCAGAGAGTCGTGCGATCGACACCGTACTGCTGAAATGAAGTTTCATCGGTCAGCACACGCTGCTGACCGACGATCTCACGTAATTTCTCAATGACCGGGGGGGCAACAGTCATCTGGCGGACCTCCACAAAAAGGGGCAGTTATCGAAGGGCGTGCATGGTATCATAGCCGCCTTTTTTTCAGGTAGCAGTACGGGCCACCCAACCGAGGAGTGTATGGTCAATTTTTCTCTCGATAAGTCCAAGATCAAATTTCTCCTGCTTGAGGGCGTGCATCCCTCTGCGGTAGAGACACTCAAAGCTTCTGGCTACAGCAACGTCGAGTATCTTAAAGCGGCGCTGTCAGAAGAACAGCTGATCGAAAAAATCCGGGACTTTCACTTCGTCGGGATTCGCTCCCGCACCCAACTCAACCGCCAGGTATTTGAAGCGGCCAGACGGTTGATCGGCGTGGGCTGTTTCTGCATCGGCACCAACCAGGTGGATCTTCAGGCAGCCACAGAGCACGGCATAGTGGTATTTAACGCGCCCTATTCCAATACCCGCAGTGTGGCAGAATTGATTATTGCTGAAACCATCATGCTGATGCGGGGCATTCCCGAAAAGAATGCTGCTGCCCACCGCGGTGACTGGCTCAAAACGGCAACGGCCTCTCACGAAGTTCGAGGCAAAACCCTCGGCATCGTTGGCTACGGCAATATCGGCAGTCAGCTCAGCGTCATGGCCGAATCAATGGGCATGCGGGTGAAGTTTTACGATGTTGTCACCAAGCTCCCCCTGGGCAATGCTGAACAGGTGGGTTCTCTCAGGGAGCTATTGGAACTGGCCGATGTGGTTTCACTCCACGTACCCGACAACCCCGCCACGCGCAACATGATTCGTGCAGAACAGCTTGCTGCCATGAAAACCGGCGCCATCCTGATCAATGCCGCTCGCGGCAAAGTAGTGGATATTGATGCACTCTGCGACCGGCTGGAAAACAAACAACTCGGTGGTGCAGCCATTGATGTTTTCCCGGTTGAACCGAAGTCCAACCAGGAAGAATTCGTATCACCTCTGCGCAAGTATGACAACGTCATATTGACACCGCACATCGGCGGCTCCACCCAGGAAGCGCAGGAAAATATTGGCCTGGAAGTCGCTGAGAAACTGGTCAGGTACAGCGATACCGGTGCCACCATCAGCGCTGTCAACTTTCCCCAGGTATCGCTGCCTTCCCACAGTGGTGCCCACCGGCTGTTGCATGTACACCACAATGTGCCGGGCGTTATGACGGCCATCAACCATGTGTTTTCAGACAACAACATCAATATCAGCAGCCAATATTTGCAGACCAATGAATCCGTTGGCTATGTGGTGCTGGACGTGGACAGGGAATACAGTGATGTGGCACTGAAGGCGTTAAAGGCCATTGATGGCACCATTCGCTGCCGGGTTTTGTTCTAGGATCTCACCAGAGACCGGTGGACACCGACCTGTCGGGTCTGCCGGTTCTTCTCACTACTCTGCTGCCTAGCCCTCACCGAGCGACTTGAATACCCGGTCGCGCATGTAATCGACTTCATTGACCAGATGGTGCCGGGCACCGGGAATCAACACCAATTCAAAATTGGGGAATTTTTTGCGGATCGACGCCACGTTATAGCGCCAGTCCACCGTGCCGTCACAATCGCCCTGAACCACCTTTAACGGGTAATCACTGGGCGGCAGCGCGGCAAATTCCTCAGTCCAGCGCTTCATTGATGCCACCCATTCAATGGGAATGTAGTTGTACTGCAACGGGTCATTGTTGATCAGAAATTCGTTAAATGCCTCGTTGGTGGTATTGGGGCGGAATGTCCGGGATACTTTTTTCAGCACCCGGTGAAACAGCTTGTAGGTGCGCAGACTTTTCATCCACTCCCTGGGCCGGATGAGTGGCGCCAGCACGGTGACCGAAGTGAGATCATTGGGGTAGTGGTAGGGTTTGGCCGCCATGACATACTTCATCAGAATAGCGCCTCCCGTGCTTTGACCAATCCCTTTCCAGGGTCTGGGAAAACTGCTCACGCATTTTTGCAACAGGTCGGAAAACACATCCACGTAGCGATCAAAACTGTCGATACTGACCCGCTCGCCACTGGACAGGCCATGTCCCGGCAGATCAAATGCCACCACGGCATAACCCCGCTGCAGTAGGTAGTGAATCAAATGGCCATAAAGCCCGACATGATCAAAGTAGCCATGCACCAACAGGTAGGTGCCACGGGGACTCTCCGGCAACCAGTAATGGGTAGCCAGCTGGAAATCGCCGGAGGCGAACGTACCCATGCAATGACTGACCGCCGTCAACGAGTCTGGCTGTATCAGCCCGTAGTGACGCAGGTAAGCCATTTCGTCCGGCGTCTTGTCTCGCCGATCCTGCTCAGAGTCAAATGTCAGCGGCAACAAACCACTGCCCACGCGTTCCAGCAGAACTTCAGGCAACGGCTCGCGAGTGTCGGTCACGGCAGCCAACTGATTGTCAGTCATCTTTTTTAATCGCCAGAGTGACCAGCCTTCTCACCAGGGGCACCACCACCAGCACCGCCGGGAACGCAACCACAAAGGCAAAGCCCCATGCATGAAGCCAAACCTGCAGAATATTGTCCACCAGACCGACATTAAAAATACTGATCACCAGGGACATCAGACAGGACATCAGCCCTGCCATAAAAAAGGCAAACACCAGTTGCTGATACTTCCCAGGTATCATTGTACTGTCCCGTCTGCCTAATTGACCCGGGGATCCAGTTCGCCGGACTGGTAACGCCCGGACATTTTATCCAAGCTGTATGGCATGATTTTTCCAGCATTGCCCGCGGTGCCGAAGGATTCGTAGCGGGCCACACAAATCTCTCTCATGGCATCCGTGCTCGCCTTCAGGTATTTGCGCGGATCAAACTCGGATTTATGACTCGCAAGAAAGCGGCGTATCGCACCCGTGGAGGCCAGACGCAAGTCAGTATCTATATTGATTTTGCGCACCCCGTGCTTGATACCCTCAACAATTTCCTCCACTGGCACACCGTAGGTTTCCGCAATATCGCCGCCAAATTCATTAATGATTTCCAACCAGTCCTGTGGCACAGAGGAGGACCCGTGCATCACCAGATGGGTATTGGGGATGCGGGCGTGAATCGCTTTGATTCGCTCGATAGCGAGGATATCGCCCGTGGGTGGACGGGAAAACTTATATGCCCCATGGGACGTACCAATGGCTATCGCCAACGCATCAACCGCAGTCCGCGATACGAAATCCGCGGCCTCCTCCGGGTCCGTCAACATCTGCTCATGGGACAACATGCCCTCGGCACCGACACCATCTTCCTCGCCGGCCTGGCCGGTTTCCAGGGACCCCAGACACCCCAGCTCACCCTCGACGGAAACTCCGCCAGCATGTGCCATGTCAACTACACGCCGAGTGACATCAACATTGTACTCATAGGAGGCCGGTGTCTTGCCGTCCTCCTGAAGGGAACCATCCATCATCACCGAGCTGAAGCCCAGCTGGATAGACCGCTGGCAGATTGCCGGGCTGGTGCCATGATCCTGATGCATGCAGACCGGTATATGAGGAAACTCCTCAATCGCCGCCAGAATCAGGTGGCGCAAAAAAGGCGCTCCAGCGTATTTGCGCGCACCGGCAGAAGCCTGCACGATCATCGGGGAGTCCGTCTGATCGGCCGCCTCCATAATGGCGCGCATCTGTTCCAGGTTGTTGACATTGAATGCCGGCACACCATAGCTGTGCTCAGCAGCATGATCCAGCAACTGTCGCAGTGAAATAAGTGCCATGTAATTATCCTTCCATCATATTTGGTTGCTTCCCGCCGGGAAGTCGCTTTTCAGCGCTCACCCGATGTCATGAAAAATTGGTCTGCCGTCAGGACGTCGCGCGTGCCTCAAGCACCGCCACTGCGGGCAGGGTTTTACCTTCCACGTATTCCAGAAAGGCCCCCCCGCCCGTTGAAATGTAGGAAACTCTGTCGGCAATGCCATATTTGTCCACCGCCGCCAGCGTATCGCCACCGCCCGCTATCGAAAACCCGTCATTGGCGGCAATGGCATTGGCGATGGCCTCGGTGCCGGCACCAAACTGGTCAAACTCAAAAACACCCACCGGGCCGTTCCAGATAATTGTACCCGCGCTTTTGAGTATTTCGGTCAACACCTTGATGGTATCCGGGCCAATATCAAGGATCATATCGCCTTCCGCCACATCCGCCACCGCCTTGAGCGTCGCCTGGGCTGAGGCGGAGAACTCGCCTGCGACGACCACATCGCTGGGCAGTGGAATGTTTGTTTTGGCCATCAACTGTTTGGCCTCGGGCAGGAGATCGTGCTCACAAAGGGATTTGCCGACAGGTAGTCCCGACGCGGCGAGAAAGGTATTGGCAATACCACCCCCGACGATCAGCTGATCCACTTTTTCTGACAGTGTTTCAAGCACGGTCAGCTTCGTGGAAACCTTGGCACCTCCGACGATAGCCACCAGCGGACGGGCGGGATTGGCCAGTGCCTTTTCCAGCGCCTCCAGCTCTCCAGCCAGCAACGGACCGGCGCAGGCCAGCGGAGCGAACTTTGCAACACCGTGGGTGGAAGCCTGGGCGCGGTGAGCCGTGCCGAAGGCATCCATGACAAAAATATCACAAAGCGATGCATAGGCCTTCGCCAGCACCTCATCATCCTTTTTCTCACCGGCGTTAAAGCGCACATTCTCCAGCAATATCAATTGCCCCTCCTGCTCGATACCCTGTTGCCAATCGCGAACAAGCGGAATATCTCGCCCCAGCAAGACACCCAACCGGTCGGCCACCGGTTGCAATGAAAACTCGGCATCAAACTGTCCTTCGACCGGACGTCCCAGATGGGACATCAGGATGACCGTGGCACCGGCCTGGAGCGCCAATTCAATAGTGGGTAACGTTGCCCGCAATCTGGCATCGGATGTGACAACGCCATTGCGGATAGGGACATTGAGGTCTTCACGAATCAGCACCCGCTTGCCCGTCAGGTTCAGATCCGTCATCTTGAGTACATTCAATGGCATGGTGATTACTCTGTCTCTGTTTATTGTATTTCAGGTTATTTGGACCCGGGAATGGACAGCCAGTGATTTACCAGCTCCACCATCCGATTGGCGTAGCCCCACTCATTATCAAACCAGAGCAGCACTTTCACCAGACGCCGTTGGCTGACCCTGGTCTGTCCCGCGTCCACGATACCGCTGCGTGGATCATGGTTGAAATCACAGGAGGCCAATGGCTCCTCGGTATAACCGAGTATGCCGGTCAGTTCAGTGTCAGCGGCAGCCGCCAGCACCCGGTTTATGGTAGCGACATCGACGTCTGTATTGAGCAATATGGAAAGATCAATTGCAGACACATTCAACGTGGGAACACGCATGGCCTGGGCTTCAAAACGGCCCTTGAGTTCCGGCAGCAGGCGGTCGATGCCTCGTGCCAACTGGGTGTCCACCGGAATAATGGATTGCATCGCAGCACGGGTTTTACGCAAGTCTGTGTGATGGTAGGCATCGATAACAGGCTGGTCATTCATGGCCGAGTGAATCGTGGTGATCACCCCACCCTCTACCCCAAACACCTGCTGCAGGGTTTTAATCACCGGGATCACGCAATTGGTGGAACAGGAGGCATTGGATATTACCGTCTCTTCACCGGTCAGGATCCCCTCATTGACACCCAGCACGATGGTGGCATCAACGGTTGCTTCAGCCGGCTGGGAAAACAACACTTTCTTTGCTCCCGAACGCAGATGCCCCTCGGCAGTCTGACGATCAGTGAACGTGCCGCTGCATTCCAGCACCACATCCACTCCCAGTTCACCCCAGGGAAGGCTGGCGATATCCTCACGGTGATAGACCGAAATGGCATCGCCATTGACGGTCAGGGTGTCGCCCTGAATCTCTACCGTACCGGGAAACCGGCCATGGGTGGAGTCGTATTTGGTCAGGTGGGCGATGGTCTTGCAGTCAGCTGGCTCGTTGATAGCTATGACCTGGATGCGTTCGCGAGATCCGGACTCATAGAGTGCCCGCAGGACCGAACGGCCTATTCGACCATAGCCATTAATTGCTACACGAATCATCGAGCTGAACTCTCCTTTATTGGCGACGCGACGTCCCGCCTACAACACGGCTTTGACTGCTTCAACCACGTTCTCCACGGTGAAACCAAACTGCTTCATCAGCTGATCACCGGGAGCAGACTCCCCAAAGGTGGACATGCCTACGACCCGACCATCAAGGCCTACGTACTTGTACCAGTAATCCCGGTGCCCAGCCTCCACGGCTACCCGCACTCTGACTTGAGGCGGCAGCACACTGTCCCGGTAGGCCGAGTCCTGGGCATCAAACAATTCAGCACAGGGCATGGAGACGACCCTGACCGCCACCCCGTTACTTCTCAACTCTCCGGCAGCATCCATGGCCAGCGACACCTCTGAACCCGTCGCAATCAATATCGCCTTGGGTTTGCCATCGCAATCCTTCAGCACATAACCACCGCGTTGTATATTGTTCAGTTGAGCTTCGGATCGCGACATCGGAACCAGACCCTGTCGGGAAAAGACCAAAGCACTTGGCCCGTTCTTGCGAACAATTGCCTGTTTCCAGCTCACCGCTGCCTCCACGGTATCGCAGGGGCGCCAGGTGTGCAGATTGGGGGTTGCCCGAAGGGCTGTGAGCTGCTCCACCGGCTGATGGGTGGGGCCATCTTCGCCCAGCCCGATGGAGTCGTGGGTATAAACAAAAATGCTTCGCTGTTTCATCAAGGCGGCCATACGCACCGCATTCCGGGCGTATTCCATGAACATCAGGAATGTGGCGCCATACACGACAAAGCCACCGTGCAGCACGAGGCCATTCATGATAGCGCTCATACCAAATTCGCGAACGCCGTAATACAGGTAGTTACCTGACGCATCGTCAGCGGTGATGCCCTGGCAACCGGACCACAATGTGAGGTTGGATCCGGCCAGGTCTGCAGAACCGCCCAGCAGTTCAGGCAACAGCGGCCCAAACGCATTGAGACAGTTTTGCGAGGCTTTGCGGGAAGCCACTTTTTCCATGGCTTGCTGACACTGGTGAATATAGGCATCGGCCTGATCAATAAATGTCGCCGGCAGGTCCCCTTTGATACGCCTGATCAATTCAACTGCCAAATCCGGGTATGCAGCCCGGTAGCGCTCGAGTTTCTCCTGCCAGTCAGCCTGGGCCTTACTGCCCTTTTCGCAGGCATTCCAGCCACGATAAATCTCATCCGGCACATCAAAGGGACCATGATTCCATTGCAGTTGTTGGCGAGCCAAAGAAATTTCCTCAGCACCCAGAGGAGCTCCGTGACAATCTTCCTTACCCTGCTTGTTTGGCGAGCCAAAACCGATGATCGTTTTACAGCAAATCAGGGTAGGTTTTTCCTCATCCATTCTGGCGATTTCGATGGCCGCCTTGATGGCAACGGCATCATGGCCATCCACATCAGGGATTACCTGCCAGCCATAGGCCTCAAAACGGGCCGGGGTGTCATCGGTAAACCAGCCAGCCACTTCACCGTCGATGGAAATGCCGTTGTCATCATAGAAGGCAATCAGCTTACCCAGCTTGTGAGTCCCCGCCAGAGAACTGACCTCATGAGATATACCCTCCATGAGGCAGCCATCACCGAGAAAACAATAGGTGTAGTGGTCGACGATATCGTGACCCGGACGGTTAAACTGGGCTGCCAGAATTTTCTCGGCCAAAGCCATGCCCACAGCATTACTGATACCCTGCCCCAACGGCCCCGTGGTGGTTTCGACACCCGGCGCATAGCCATATTCCGGATGACCCGGCGTTTTTGAATGCAGCTGGCGAAAATTTTTCAGTTCATCCAGTGGCAGGTCGTAGCCGCTCAGATGCAACAGGGAGTACAACAGCATGGAGCCGTGGCCGTTGGCCAAGACAAACCGGTCACGATTAGCCCAGGCGGGGTCGGCCGGGTTGTGTACCAGGTAGTCGTTCCACAACACCTCAGCGATATCCGCCATCCCCATGGGAGCACCGGGGTGACCGCTATTGGCTTGTTGAACAGCGTCCATACACAGGGCGCGGATGGCATTGGCTAGATCACGTCTGGAAGGCATTTGGAACAGGCTCCTGGAGGGCAAATCGGGGAAATCGAAAGGGGCGCTATTTTCTCGTACTCGCGCTGCACAGTAAACAACCAATAGCACGCTACACCTATATCAAACTATTTTGATATAGATTTTCAGCTGTGTTAAAGTCGCCCCATGATCACCAGCCCTCAACCCACAACCCGGGAATCTACCGGGTCAGACACCGATTCCCTCGCCACGCTTTGCAAGGCGGCCGGTGATCCCCTGCGGGTGGATATCCTCAGGGTATTGCGACACAACGCCTACGGCGTACTGGAATTAAGTGAAATTCTGGATATTGGCCAGTCCGGGATGAGCCATCATTTGAAAATACTTACCAAAGCGGGTCTGACGGCCACCCGCAGGGAAGGCAATAGCATTTTTTACCGGCGGTCGCCGATACCGGAGGAACCACGACTTCAGTCGTTACACCGCGCCCTGTTTGCCGCCATTGACCAGACTGAACCCAGCCGAAAATTGCAACGACGTATACAGCATATCAATGATGAGCGGACCCGGGCATCGACTGTTTTTTTTGAACAGAATGCAGACCGGTTTCACAGCAATCAGGATTTGATTGCCAGCTTCGATCAATATGGTGAGCCCGTCACGGATTTCCTGGATGCAACACCGGGGTTCCGGGGAACGGTGCTTGAGGTTGGCCCCGGGGAAGGAAGCTTTTTACCTGCACTTTCTCTACGTTTTGAGAGCGTTTTTGCACTGGACACCTCAGCAGAGATGCTGAACCGTTCGCGCGGGTTTGCGGAATCACACAACCTGAAAAATATACAATTTATGCATGGTGACACCGAATTTGCCATCAAGCACGCCATCAGTCCGGACTACATTACCCTTAACATGGTACTGCACCACACACCCGATCCGGCACAGGTTTTTTTGCATCTGGCCCACCTCCTGGTACCTGGTGGAGCGCTGATTGTTACCGAGCTCTGCCATCATGATCAAAGCTGGGCCCGCGAAAACTGTGGCGATCTATGGCTTGGCTTTGAACCGGAGGATCTCAGCAGTTGGGCATCAGCTGCGGCTCTGACTGAAGGGGAAAGCCTGTTTCTGGCCCAGCGCAACGGTTTTCAGGTTCAGCTGAGACAATTTTTTAAACCCAATCCCAATCGGAAGTAGCTGACGCTAATCAGCACAGGAACCGCTACCTATGTCAAATTACAACTTGTTCACCTCTGAATCAGTTTCCGAGGGCCACCCCGATAAAATGGCCGACCAGATCTCCGACGCCATTCTGGATGCCATTCTGGCCGATGACCCGAATTCCAGAGTGGCGGTGGAAACCATGGTGAAAACCGGAATGGCAATCATCGCAGGGGAAGTCCGCACCAACACGTATGTCGACCTGGAGGAGATTGTCCGCGGCGTCATTCTGGATATTGGTTACAACAGCTCGGATGTGGGTTTTGATGGCGCATCCTGTGCCGTATTGAATGCCATCGGCAAGCAATCCCGCGATATCGCCATTGGCGTTGACGAGGCCGATGAGAAAGAACTGGGGGCCGGTGATCAGGGGCTGATGTTTGGCTATGCCAGCAATGAGACCGATGTCCTGATGCCCGCTCCGATCTATTTCGCCCACCGACTGGTAGAACGCCAGGCACAGTTGCGCAAAGATGGTGTACTTCCCTGGCTGAGGCCCGATGCCAAGAGTCAGGTGACCCTACGTTACGCTGATGGCAAACCCGTCGCCGTGGACGCGGTTGTATTATCGACACAGCACGCACCCACTATTTCCCAAGCCAATTTGCAGGAGGCCGTCCGAGAGGAGATCATCCAGCATGTGCTGCCTGAAGAGTGGCTCCACAAAGGCACCCAGTATCATATCAACCCTACCGGTCAATTCATCATCGGCGGCCCCATGGGTGACTGCGGACTCACTGGCCGGAAGATTATCGTGGATACCTATGGCGGCATGGCGCATCACGGTGGCGGCGCCTTCTCCGGCAAAGATCCTTCCAAGGTTGATCGCTCGGCCGCTTACGCCGGGCGTTATGTGGCAAAAAACATTGTCGCTGCCGGGCTGGCCGATCGCTGCGAAATTCAGATCTCCTACGCCATTGGGGTCACTGAACCCACGTCGATCAGCGTCAACAGTTTTGGCACAGGCAAATTGACGGATGACGAAATCGCACTACTGGTCCGCGAAAACTTCGATCTGCGACCCCAGGGCCTGATAGAAATGCTCGACCTCAAACGTCCAATTTATCGGCCAACAGCCGCCTACGGCCACTTCGGTCGCGAGCTTGATAATTTTACCTGGGAAAGAACCGATCGGGCTGAAAGCCTGAAACGCGCTCTGTAATTCTCATTTAACAAACAGGAATTCACTATGACAAACATGGCCATCAAGAACGATTACAAGGTTGCGGACATTTTCCTTGCCGAGTGGGGCAACCGTGAAATTTCCATTGCTGAAACCGAGATGCCAGCACTGATGGCACTGCGAGAAAAGTATCGTGCAGAACAGCCCCTCGCTGGCGCAAAAATTCTCGGTTGCATCCATATGACGATTCAGACAGCCGTACTAATCCAGACATTGGAAGCACTGGGAGCCCAGGTGCGCTGGACATCCTGCAATATCTTTTCCACCCAGGATCACGCTGCCGCAGCTGTTGCAGCAAATGGTACGCCGGTTTTTGCCTGGAAAGGTGAAACAGAAGAAGAGTACGAATGGTGCCTGGAACAGCAAATTCTCAAGGAGGGTTCTCCCTGGGAAGCGAATATGATTCTGGATGATGGCGGCGATCTCACCGCCATGCTTCATGAAAAATTCCCCCAGGTACTCAAGGGTGTGCACGGCGTTACCGAAGAGACCACCACCGGCGTGCATCGTCTCTACGAGATGTTGAAAAAGGGTGAACTGAAAGTACCAGCCATCAATGTCAATGACTCCGTGACCAAGTCGAAAAATGACAATAAATATGGATGTCGCCATAGCCTCAATGATGCGCTGAAGCGCGCCACTGACCATTTGCTGTCTGGCAAGAAAGCGCTGGTGATCGGGTACGGTGATGTGGGCAAGGGTTCCGCCCAGTCACTCCGCCAGGAAGGCATGATCGTCAAGGTTACCGAAATAGACCCGATCTGCGCCATGCAGGCCTGCATGGACGGTTTCGAGGTCGTCTCTCCCTATCTAGAAGGGAATCCCGAAAATGGGGTTAATTCAGCGTTGTT
>CATLZI010000035.1 GCA_950063125.1 uncultured Porticoccus sp.
GCCGAAAAGCTGTTCAAGAGAAAATTGCGCAGCACTGCACAGATCTCTGCGGCGAACAGTCGTCTGATCGCCGATGTGGACGGGGACGGTATTGCCCGGGCGGATGTCGTGATTGAGGCAATTTTTGAAAATCTTGAGGCCAAACAGCAGCTCTTTAAGGATCTGGAGGAAAAAGCCCGGCCTGACGCCGTACTGGCAACCAACACCTCTGCCATTCCACTGCATGAGATTGCACTGGGCTTGCAACAGCCACAACGCCTGATCGGGCTGCACTTCTTTAATCCGGTCGCCAAGATGCCGCTGGTGGAAGTGGTGCGGGGTGAGCAGTCCAACCCCGAGGATATTCAAAAAGGCTGCCTGTTCAGCAACCGCATCGGCAAATTTCCCCTGCCGGTCAACAGCGCTCCCGGCTTCCTGGTCAATCGCGTGCTGGCCCCCTACATGCTGGAGGCTATCAATCTGCTGGAGGAAGGACACAGCATGGCCACTGTGGATGAGGCGGCCAAACGCTTTGGTAT
Source organism: uncultured Porticoccus sp. (assembly GCA_950063125.1). Classification (GTDB taxonomy): domain Bacteria; phylum Pseudomonadota; class Gammaproteobacteria; order Pseudomonadales; family Porticoccaceae; genus Porticoccus. Next base: position 519 of record CATLZI010000035.1, read on the forward strand.
GCCGATGGGGCCAGTTGAACTGGTAGATACCGTCGGGCTCGATGTCGCGCTCAGTGTGGTCAAAAAACTGGCACCGGACAGGCAGGAGGCCATTGCAAAACTGGAGGCACTGATTGACGAAGGCAAGCTCGGCAAGAAGTCCGGCGAAGGCTTTTACCGGTGGAAGAAAGGCAAACCGGACAAAGGCAAAGCCAGCGATATGGTGGCTATGGATATTCTCGGTGACCGTCTGATCAAACCGCTGCTGGCCGAATGTCAACGCTGCCTGGATGATGGCATTGTCGACAGTGCCGACCTGCTGGACGCCGGGGTCATTTTCGGTACCGGTTTTGCCCCGTTTTTAGGCGGCCCGATGCATTACCTGGAACACCAGCAGTTGGAGGTGAAACCATGAGCCAAACCAAGCCCATTCGTCCGGTAGCCATTGTCGGAGCAAACCGTATTCCTTTTTGCCGGGCTGGCACCGGCTATGCTGATCTGACCAACCTCGACATGCTGGTCTGCGCCCTGCAAGGGCTGGTGGATCGTTACAATCTCCATGGGCAACAGATGGATGAGCTGGTGGCGGGCGCCGTGATGACCTTCCCGAAGGATTTCAATCTTGCCCGCGAAGCGCTGCTGAGCACCAGCCTGTCGCCATTGACCCCCGGTATCACGCTCCAGCAGGCCTGCGGTACCAGCCTGCAAGCGGCCTTTGGCATCGCCTCGAAAATCGCCTGCGGACAGATTGAGTGCGGCATTGCCGCCGGCACGGACAGTGCCAGTGATGTGCCTGTGCTATTTTCCAGGCGATTTTCCCAACGGTTGGTGGCGTTATCCAAGGCAAAAACCACCCGCCAGAAACTGACGGCACTGAAAGGCTTTCGTCCTTCCGAGCTCGCCCCTGTGGCCCCCGCCATCACTGAACCGCGCACGGAACTGAGCATGGGGGAGCACTGTGAGTTAATGGCAAAACAATGGCAGATCAGCCGCGATGCGCAGGATGAACTGGCGCTGGCCAGCCACCACCGTGCCGAGTCCGCCTACAGCAACTGTTTTTTTGATGACCTGCTGAGCCCTTGTGCGGGCATGTTGCGTGATAACAATCTGCGCCAAGACCTGACGCTGGCGCAGCTGGAAAAGCTAAAGCCGTCTTTTGATCGCAGCGCGAAAGGCACCCTGACTGCCGGTAACAGCACGCCGCTGACTGACGGGGCAGCCTCCCTGCTGCTGGCCAGCGAGGAATGGGCCACCGCCAATAATCTGCCCATACTGGCACGTCTCACCCACATGGAAACGGCTGCTGTCGACCATGTGGGTGGTGAGGGCCTGCTGATGGCGCCCACCGTGGCCGTGGCCAATATGCTGAGTCGTGCCGAACTGAGCCTGCAGGATTTCACCCACTATGAAATTCACGAAGCCTTTGCCGCACAGGTGCTCTGCACCCTCAAAGCCTGGGAGTCGGAGGAATACTGCCGGGAAAGACTGGGCCTGGAAAAAGCGCTAGGCAGTATTGATCGCGACAAGCTCAATATGACCGGCAGCAGCCTGGCCGTCGGCCACCCCTTTGCCGCGACTGGCGCACGGATAGCCGGCACGCTGGCAAGGCAATTGGAGTTGGCGGGACAGGGTCGCGGCCTGATTTCGATCTGCACCGCTGGCGGTATGGGAGTAGCGGCCATCCTGGAGAGATAACTGTAGCGGGGGCCGCTATTGTTTTGCCGAGTGATTCTCACGCTCGCCGGTTACTTTGACCACCTCTGGCCGGTTACCTAGAGCTTCCGCTTGAGCGGGCAGCCCTGTTAAGCAATCGCTTGATGGCCTTACGGCCGAAGCGGCGTTTGAAGGCAGCTTTAAAGTCATACAGATAAAACGGTATACGGTAATGCCATGGCATAGCGCCTCCGCTCTCAGGCCGTTGCAGATACTGGCCGATCAACTGCTCTCGACCTTCCCAGTGGAGCTTGTTGCAGACACGGGACAGATCGGAAAGTCGCTCCATCGTGGTGGCACCGCGATTGAAGAAACGCGCCCGGTTAATGTCAATCAGGGTGAACTGAAGCTCGCCCGCAGGTGATTTTTTAATGAGGATATTGCCACCGGAAAGATCCCGGAAATAGACTCCCCGGCAGTGCATCTCAAACAGGAAACGCCCCAGCTCCCGGTAGGCCTGTTCAGCGGGAATGCCCTGAAAGCGGCTGGCACCCTCACGAAATGCCGACAGTATTTCCCTGGCCGTAAAATCTGCGTCAACCCGGTCACAGATAAAGTAATTTTCCAGCAGACTCCGATCACCGACTTTTTCGAAATAGGCCAGCGGCATCGCTGTGGGGATACCCCTGCGCAATAACTCTGCGGCGGCAATCCAGCTGCGGCGGGCTTTTGAAGGCCTATGTCTTTCGAGAAAACGTTTGTGGGGATGAATCTTCAACGGTTTTTTTGCCACAACCGTCGTTGCCAGCGCGCCGTCGACTGTCCAGACAGCATTGCGGGCGCGACGCAAAAGGTTTTCTTTGGTGGGGCCAGGCAGGTGACCGGGATGCAGGACCTTGAAGCGCAATTCCGCTTCAGCGGGGCTATCGGCCACCAGCATGCCGTGCCACTGGTCATCATCGTACAGGTAGTATTTCTGATCGGGAATATGCCGGTAAATGTGCTCTATCTGCGTGAGATCGGGTTCGGTCAGCTGCACATCTGCGTTGGCGGACCAGGTCAGATACAGAGGGGCCTCTGAAATCAGTTGTACTACGCCGGTCAGACAATCTCCGTCGCGATCAAGTAACTGGCTGGCAGCGATATCGCCTTCGCGATAACAGGCTCGGAGTGGAAGTGCTTTGCCATTTTCTGCCCAGGCCACATGAATCAGGTGATGGTCGTTGCGGAATGCATGTATCTGCAAACCACCGGTGGTGGCCAGCGCGCCTTCGTAGCGACTGCCTGAGATTTCAGCGATAAAGGTTTTCATGGCCCGGAAGGCCGGACGAATGCGGTAGCTGGCTTCGTCTCCCAGCACGCGATGATAGTGCGTCACCCTCTCCAGCAAAGGGTAGGTACCGGTGTCATCGTCAATCAGCCCCTCGCGGTTGCACAACATCGGTCCCCAATAGATCTGACGCATCGAACCGGAAGCCGCACACAGCACCATATATCGGGTCAGGTAATCCGCCATCTTCTGTTCGCTGTTGACCAACACCCGTTTGATACGGGGCAAGGTCCAGAATGCGGAAGGGGACACCAGTTCATCGATGCCAAAGTCGCTGGTAATTTTCTTGAGAATCCGGCACTTTTTGACCAGATTGACTTTCACAAGCTGTCCGATCCCGCTGCCCAGTAAACGGTGATCAAATCGCTCCGGCTCCACTACCCGTTCGCTGAAGAGGTTATTGGTATGGATATCGGGCAGCTGGCCTTCCTGTTTTAAACGGGTCAGCACAGCAATATTCCAGAGTGGTTCAAAATCGCTGATATTGGGGCCAGCCAGCCTGATATTTCTGGATTTGATTTCGTTGTAGGCAATGCTCCAGCTGGTAAAGAAGCTTTCGGTGTCATAGCCGGACCAGCGACGGCGATTGATGGTTGAGCCAACCTCGATGGCCCAGAGCCTTTCACCGTAACGGGCGGCAGTTGAGCTGACGAATTCACGCCAGGCCACCTGCCCCGCGTGCGTGTTAATCCGTTTTACTTCCTCAAACGGTTGTACCAGATGCAACAGCACCTGGATGTCAGTGGCCAGCAGACGGTCCAGTAGCCGGGCAACCGGACCGTCCATATCCCCGTAGGTGAAATCGACGCGAACCTGACTGATACCCAGTTCAGCAAGGCGCTCCAGCACATAGTCGTCTACCAGTGGGTTATCCGCAGTGGTGACACCAACACCAATAAAGTCTGTCGGGACAGTATGACCGGCAACGGGCAGGTGTCCCCCCGATACCAGCATCTGTCCCGACAGGGTATAAGGTACAGCGTCCAGTATGAATTTGAGATTCATCGTGTCACCGCAGAAAATTCGGGGTAAGAGCATCCCCTGAAGCGCCAGGCGGACTGAAATTGATACATGCTCCACTCACCATTGCATCACCGGGGAGACTCACATCAATGGAGACTGACGGTTTGAATGGCAACTGGCCCTCCTGACAACAGATGAAGCGATGTTCTGATTTGCTGGAAACGGCAAAACCCTTATGACCTGCCATGCATTGTTATCAATTATTCTGGTTGGCAAGGGTATCAGATTCGCGGCTGTGAGGCAGCATAGATCCGTACTCCCTTGCGGATTATGTGACGCTGGAAGCCCTGCTGACATAATCACCCGCTCCACCGCTATGGTTAACTGCCGATTCGGCCCGACAGGCAGCTACTCTGGGGAAAATCGGTAGAACAGATTTGGCTCACTGACGATATAGATATTCAGTTCAGAGTCTACGGCTACACCCTCCGCCTGGGGGATGGTGCTCTCCAGGCCACTCCTGCCCGCTCGCAAATCCAGCAAGCTGATGGATTGTCTTGCAGCATTGTATTCCACCAGCATATGGGATTCATCGCTGAGAAATAGCTTGTGCCCCACGCCCCTGACATGGGTGATTGATGAAAGATCCCTCATAAAAAGCTCCGGCGAGTCCGGTGATTTGATCTCGCGGATACCGACCTTTATTGGTTCACCCACAACGAAACTGACAAACCCGGTGACTTCAATCACCCGCATCGGATTGCGCTCTTTTACCACCAGCAGGCGCTGCCCGTCATCATCCCAGGAGAGACCCTCAAAACCCTTATTGGTATCACTGCCGATCCCGACCACCAGGGTCGGCACCCCCTGGGTATGGACGCTATCCACGCCATCAGGAATGTCGACGACCAGCAAGCGGTGGGTTCGCTCTTCGGCAATCACATAGCGATCACCACTGACGTGTGTCAAACCTTCCATATCCCTGACCCCCTCAATGCGGATTGAACGCAACAGTTCACCTTCAAGGGAAAGCTCCACCACCACCGGATCACTGTTCAACAATGCCCAGAGGGTATTTTTCTCAAGGTTATAGGTCAGTGCCGAGAGATCGTCCTCAAGCGCCGGGATTGGCTTGCCATCAATGGTTACCCGGTAGCGCGACAGATCCATTGCACCGTCAGGCAGCGCTGTGTTGCTTAAACGAAAAGTGTGCCAGGAAAGCACCCCGGCGTGCCAGGCATTCAGAACCGGTTTGTGTAAATAGAACGATAATGTGGCAACTATGAAAAGTCCCAGACACGCCATTAAAAATCGTTTCATAAGTCAGCCTTTCATCAACAAACACACACCCATTAGAGCGCTGAGTATTATGGTGAAAACAACGGCCTTGTCCATGTGAGAATGGCCCGTTGAACAGGAACGCAAGTTTGACGGCTGCGCCTGAAGCGGGAGACGGAATGACTTTAGGCTCAGACAGAATATGAGGCAGTCAGCGACATTCCACAGCACACTGTCATTCGCCTGTCACTTTAATGTCATACAAAGACAGTCAGAACACGCTATGCTGATTCGGCAAAACGTCGCAAACCCCAACAGGTAGTATCAGGTCGCACATGAAAAAATACCCAATTTACCCAAAAGAACTGAGTTGGCTTGCCTTCAATGAGCGTGTCATTCAGGAAGCCGAGGATGAAGAGAATCCTGTTATTGACCGGGTGCATTTCCTTGGTATCTTTTCGGACAATCAGGATGAGTTTTTCAAGGTTCGAGTGGCTGATGTCAGACGCAAGGTACTGATTGAACAGATCGCCGGCTCGGCAAAGGACAGCAAACAACTCCTGCGCGATATCAACAAGGGCATTGCCAGGCTGTCGGTGCGGTTTGACCGGGCCTTCCGGGGCGTTCTGGCAGAGTTACAGAAACGACGCATCTATTTTTTAATGCCCGAGGACCTCTCCGCCAGTCAGGGTGAATGGGTTCGCGAACATTTTCGCGCGCAGGTACTACCCCGCATTGTGCCCATTCTGGTCACTCCGGAAATTGATCTGTCGAAAGTGCTGCGGGATGGCGCCAACTACCTGGTAGTGGAAATTGGCAAGCAAGACGGGGTCGGTTATGCCCTGCTGGAAGTGCCGGACACCAGCAGTCGTTTTTTGAGATTGCCGAATGACCAGAGAAATCGCCGTCGGCATTTCATGATTATCGATGAGGCCATTCGGTACTGCCTGGATATGGTGCTGGTGGACTTTTTCCGCTATCACAGCCTCAATGCCTGGTCGATGAAGTTTTCCCGGGACGCCGAGTACACACTCGACGATGAAATTGACCGAAGTCTCGTGGAAAAAATGTCGATCGGGCTGAAGCAACGCCTTCAGGCCAACCCCGTCAGGCTGACCTTCGACCGGGAAATGCCTACCGAGATGATCGACATGCTAAAAAGCAAGTTTGGCTTTGCCAAAGGCGACAGCATTATTCCGGGGGGCCGCTACCGCAACTTTCGCGACTTTATCGGCTTTGCCAACCCCGGCGAAAAATACCTCGCCAACCAGCCAGTTTCCGCTCTGTCAGTCAGTCAGTTTGACCGCGCCAAAAATACTTTTGATGCGATTGATCAGGGCGACATCCTGCTCTATTACCCCTATCAAAAATTCAATTATTTTGTGGAATTATTACGTCAGGCAGCATTTGACCCCAACGTTATCTCCATAAAGATCAACATCTATCGAGTAGCGAAAGATTCCCGGGTGGTGGAATGCCTGATGGACGCGGCGCGCAATGGCAAGCAGGTCACAGTGAATGTCGAGCTAAAAGCCCGCTTTGATGAAAAGCAGAATCTGGAACTCTCCGAAAAGCTCGCCGAGGCGGGCATCACAGTCATGCTGGGGGTACCGGGCCTCAAGGTACATTCAAAGTTGTGTCTGATTGCCAGAGAGACCCAACATGGAGAGCAACTCTACGCCCACATTGGCACGGGTAACTTCAACGAGAAGACCGCTGAAATTTACACGGATTTTTCCCTTTTCACCTGCCACCAGAATATTTGTGAGGAAGTCCGCAATGTCTTCAACTTTATTGAGTACAGCTTCAAGCACTACGACTTCAAATACCTGCAGGTCTCGCCATTCAACAACCGACGCAAAATTCGCGCGCTGATTAACCGTGAGATTCATGCTGCAAAATCTGGCCGAAAAGCCATTATCAGTCTGAAGCTCAACAATCTGGTTGACGACAGCATCATCAGGCAACTCTATGCGGCGAGCCAGGCCGGCGTCAAAATCCGCATGATTGTCAGGGGAATGTGCTCACTAAAACCCGGTATCGAGGGAGTATCAGATAACATTTCAATTATCAGTATCGTGGACCGGTTTCTGGAGCATCCACGCTGTCTGGTGTTTCACAATGGCGGCGATCCCGAGGTTTATCTGTCATCGGCGGACTGGATGACCCGCAACCTCGATTACCGGCTTGAAGTGGGCGTACCCATTCTGGATGCAAAATTGAAAAAGCGGGTGATTGATATTCTGGAAATCCAGTTCAGTGACCGCTGCAAGGCGCGGGTGATTGATGAACAGCAAAGCAACAGCTATGTAAAACGCGGCAACAAGAAAAAAGTGCGCTCACAAATGGCTGTCTACGACTATCTTAAAAAACTGAAATAGTCGTCTCTGCTCCCTCCTGCCCGGTTAACGGCGGATATGTTCAACCATGTATTGCTGCACCGAGGCAATCTCATTGGGCTGTACGGAATACCGCTCCTCGCGTTCAAACAGATCGGCCATGTGATGCGGCAGGGGTGGATCCTGCTGGTAGCCGGCCTTGCTCACCGCCTCGGGAAATTTCGCCGGATGGGCCGTGGCCAGACAGACCATGGGAATATCCTGACGGCGGCGTGTATGACGCGCCGCAGCGACACCAATGGCGGTGTGAGGGTCGAGCAGATAGCCGTTTTTCTGCCACATATCATGAATGACCGCCATCATGGCCTCGTCATCCAGTCGGTAGCTGGTAAACAGCTTCCGCGCACTGGCCAGTGCGGTCTCGCTGAGATGCAGGTTGCCGGTTTTTTTGAAGTCGGCCATCAACGCGGCAAGGGCGGCCCCATCCCGGTCATAAAGGTCGAACAGCATCCGCTCGAAATTACTGGATACCATAATATCCATGGATGGCGACAGACTGTGTACCAGTTGGTGCAGGCTGTGGTCATTGGCACTGATACAGCGATGCAGAATGTCATTGGCATTGGTACCAATCACCAACTGATCAATCGGCAGACCCATGCGGCTGGCCAGATAACCGGCAAAAATGTCGCCGAAGTTGCCGGTGGGCACGGAGAACGCCACCGGGCGGTGGGGAGCACCCAGCGCCAGGCCAGCATAAAAATAGTAGACGATCTGGGCCATGATGCGCGCCCAGTTGATCGAGTTGACCGCCACCAGCTGGCGCCCTTCCGGCAGGAATGACTGGTCCCCGAAGCTGGCCTTGACCATGTTCTGGCAATCGTCGAAGTTGCCCTCCAGGGCGATATTAAAGACATTATCTTCCAACACCGTGGTCATCTGGCGGCGCTGCACTTCGGATACCCGTTGATAGGGATGAAGAATAAAGATATCCACGTTGTCACTGTGGCGACAGCCTTCAATCGCCGCCGAGCCAGTGTCACCGGAGGTCGCGCCCATGATCGCGACACGCTGGTTGCGCTTCTTCAGCACATAGTCCAGCAGGTGGCCGAGGAACTGCAGGGCAAAGTCCTTGAAGGCCAGCGTCGGGCCCTGGAACAATTCGAGAATAAATTCGTTGTGACCGCTTTGTATGAGAGGCGCGATGGCATCATGGCGAAAGGTACTATAGGCCTTGTCGATCAGTTCCCGCAGCGTGTCATCCGGAACCTCACCCGCCATGAACGGTGACATCACCTTGAAGGCCAGCTCCTGATAGGACAGGCCAGACCAGCTGGCAATTTCTTCCCGGGAAAACTGCGGCAGGGTTTCCGGCACGTAAAGACCGCCATCGGTGGCTAAACCGGCCAGTACCGCATCTTCAAAACTCAATACCGGGGCCTGCCCGCGGGTGCTGATATAGTTCACGCTTGATACCTGTGCTGTTTTTGAAACGGAAAACGCTAGCCCAGTGATTCCACACGAATCCTGACAATATCACCCTCGGTCGTGGGCAGCTGTTGAATCTTGTCTACCGCTTCGTCGAGCTTCTTCACCACGGCACGGTCGGTGAGAATAATCAGCGGCACATAGTCCTCGCCATCATCTGCCTCTTTCTGGATAACAGCCTCAATACTGATTTTGGCATCACTGAGAATCTGTGTAATTTTTGATAAAACCCCCGGCACATCACGTGCCGTGATACGCAGATAGTAGGCAGTTTCGACCTCTTCGATAGACAGTACCTTAATATCACTCAACTGATCTGGTTGAAAACCCAGGTGGGGTACCCGGTGCTCCGGATCGGCCGTCAGGGTGCGGGCCAGGTCGACAATATCCGCAATCACTGCAGAGGCCGTAGGCTCTGCCCCGGCGCCGGGGCCGTAATACAGTGTAGGGCCCACGGCATCCCCTTTGACCACCACGGCATTCATGACACCATCGACATTGGCGAGCAGTCGTTTGCGGGGAATCAGAGTGGGGTGAACCCGTAGTTCAATACCACCGTTGTTGCGGCGGGCGATGCCCAGATGCTTGATCTGGTAGCCGAGTTGCCGGGCGTAGGCCACATCCTGGGTGTCCAGGTTGCTGATACCCTCGGTAAAGACTTTTTCGAATTGCAACGGGATACCAAAGGCGAGGGAGGCCAGAATAACCAGCTTATGGGCCGCATCGATCCCTTCCACATCAAAAGTCGGGTCAGCCTCGGCGTAACCACGCTGCTGTGCCTCCACCAGTACATCTTCAAAGGCGCGGCCTTTGTCCCGCATTTCTGTCAATATAAAATTGCCGGTGCCGTTAACTATCCCGGCCAACCATTCAATGCGGTTGGCCGAAAGCCCTTCCCTGATCGCCTTGATAATAGGAATACCGCCTGCGACAGAGGCTTCGAAGGCAACGGTGACACCTTTAACCCTCGCGGCATTAAAAATTTCGTTGCCATGCTCGGCAATCAGTGCCTTGTTCGCCGTAACCACGTGCTTGCCATGTTCAATGGCATCAAGAATCAGCTCACGCGCGACCGTGATGCCACCAATCAGCTCCACCAGAATATCGACATCGGGATTGCGGGCAACCGCAAAAACATCTTCGCTAACCGGGGTATCGCCGAGCTGGCAGGCGGGATTCGGGCGTCTGCTCGCCACCTGGATAATCTCAATACGGCACCCCGCCCTGGCATTGATCACGTCACCATTGCGCTGCAACACATTAAATGTGCCGCTACCTACTGTTCCGAGGCCACACAGGCCAACTTTTACTGAGTTCAATCGATTTGCCTCGGTGTTAACCGGTTTAATCCAGTGCCAGCTGGGATAATACTGTTTTGTAACCGGTGACAGGCACGTTCATGCCGCCTTATTACTAAAACGGTCACCCCGCTCACTGCGCAAGTGCAGCATTCAAGCCAGCAGACTGATGAAGGTTCGCAACCTTAATTGGCAGCACAGGGACTGTCAATCTGCCAGCCACAATTTGGCCACGGCGGTTACCGTTCTAACCATCACTATTGTCATCAAGCCCCATGATCGTCAGCAATTCAGCCGCCGGGCTGTAGCCGGGCAACAAAGCACCGTCTTCCAGGATCAGGGCCGGGGTACCAGTGATGCCTATTTTCTGACCGAGCAGGAAGTGGCTGGCTACGGGGTTATCCTTGCAGACGTTTTCTTTTATCGGCTGGCGATTTTTCAGTGCAGTGAGTGCAGCCAGCTTGTCTTTGGCACACCATGCAGAAGCTATCTTGCGATAGGAGGCGGAATCCAGTCCGGCCCGGGGAAAGGCCAGATAGCGAACCTCCACGCCGGCCACATTCAGTTCGGGAACGGTTTCAATGTGAAGTTTGCGGCAATAACCACAATCCACATCCGTGAACACATGAAGAATGTAGCGGCGCACATCTGCGGCGGGAAAAACAATCATGTCTTTTGTTGCCACTGCGCTCAGCATTTCCTTACGCAATTTGGCCGCAGCCATATCCTTGATCGGTGCGAACATTCCCGGAAGGGCCTGATACATGTCGCCCGTAATAATGTAGTCACCGGTTTTATTGGCATAAAAGAATTGGGTACCGTTGATTCGCACGCGGTAGAGTCCGTCGATGGGGGAGGTTTCCACTGCACCGTATTTCAGGTCAGGGCGCGCCTGCTGCAGCTTGTCTATGATGGTCTTGCGTGTCTCTTCTGACACTTCGGCAGCAAAAGCGGCGGGTAATAATATCAGGACAATGATTGTGCCCAGCATTTTTTTGATCATCACGGATTTCTCTTGTCAGGTTCAGTATGGCTAATCAGATATTGAGTCTTAATGGCCACAAGGGTTCACTCACCCTCTCGGGTGGTGTTCTGCATGCAGCGCCTTGATGCGGGTACTGGCTATGTGGGTGTAGATCTGCGTGGTGGAAAGATCACTGTGCCCGAGCAGCAATTGTACCACCCTGAGATCGGCTCCGTGATTCAGGAGGTGGGTGGCAAAGGCGTGGCGGAGTGTGTGTGGCGATAGGGGTTTTTCAATGCCGGCCTGGCTGGCGTAACCCTTGATTCGATGCCAGAAAGTTTGCCGGGTCATCTGCCGGGCACGGCGACTGGGGAACAGCACATCACTTTGTACAGCGCCCAATATCAAGGGCCGGGCTTCCCGCATGAAGCGCTCCAACCAACTCATCGCCTCCTCGCCCATGGGCACCATCCGCTCCTTGCCACCCTTACCTGTCACTCTCACCACACCCTGGCGCAGGTTATCTCCGCTATTCATCATGTTCAGCGGATTGATGAACAGGCTGCCGGAGGAAATGTTAGCCAGTTCGGCTTCCACTGGCTGAAGTTGCGCATTGGCCGTATAACCAAAGTGCCTTTCACCGAGGTAGTCCGCTGAAATCAAAGCGTTCAATTGCGCGATCAGCGGAGCCAATGCTGGGTTGTTCTGAGCTTCAAGGGCCTGGATTGTTGCCTGTACGGTCCCGGTGAGCGTCTGAGGGTCCAGTTTGCTCAGTCCAGGAACGGTTCCGGCCGTAGCGCCCGCGAGACCGTGCAACGGCTGGTCGATAGCAACC
>CATLZI010000036.1 GCA_950063125.1 uncultured Porticoccus sp.
TGAGTGACATAGGCCAGATTACCCGGTACCTTGACGTCAAGTTGACTGACATCTGTCTCATTTTCCACCAGGTAGATATGCCCACCATTGATACCGTCATATTGGCCCATGGTCCCCTCGACTTCCGGATGACCCTGGTGACCAATCAGGATGCATTCCCGACCCTCACGACTGTAACGCACCACTTCCATATGCACTTTGGTAACCAACGGACAGGTCGCATCAAAGACCCGTAACTGCCGCTGCTCAGCCTCCTGTCTGACAGACTGAGAAACGCCATGGGCACTGAAAACCACAATCACATTATCGGGCACCTCATGGAGTTCCTCGACAAAGAAAGCACCGCGCTCGCGGAGCGCATCCACCACGAATTTATTGTGCACCACTTCGTGGCGGACATAGATAGGGGCACCAAAGATATCCAGGGCACGATTGACAATATCAATGGCCCGATCAACACCAGCGCAAAACCCACGCGGATTGGCAAGTTTGATCTCCATTAGTGAGTCACCGCCGGTATGACATCAAGAATTTTTACGGCAAAGGTAATTTGATGGCCTGCGAGAGGATGGTTGAAGTCCACCATGACATGCTCATCGTCCACTTCAACCACGACTCCGGGCAACTCGGCCTGGCTGGCATCGGCAAATGACAGCATCAGCCCCGGTTCCAGCTGAACATCATCGGCAAAGTCCTGTCTGGAAAAACGCTGAATGTTGTTGGGATTGTGCGGGCCAAAACCCTGCTCAGGATCAATCTCCAGTACGACCTCATCACCGGCACTCAGACCAAACAATGCAGACTCGAAACCATTCAGCAGACTCCCGTCACCCACCACAAAGGTCGCCGGTTTGCCGGAAAAGTTGGAATCCACCACCGATCCATCTTCCAGTGCCAGCGAAAAATGCAGTGTCACCTGCGTATCCGGCCCAATGGTGACAGGTGCCGTTTCATGGGTATCAACCATCAATTTTCCCCCTCGTGTGACTGGTCGCGATGGCAGAGACTTTCAATGATTAACAGAATAGCTCCTACTGTAATCGCAGAATCCGCAACATTGAACGCAGGCCAGTGATAATTCAAATAATGGACATCGATAAAATCAACCACATAACCGAGAAACACCCGATCCAGTAAATTACCCAGCGCACCACCGAGCACCAACGCCAGCGCAACACCCAGCAGGGTTTTCCCAGAGGTCAGGCGCGCCATCCAAAGCACGATGAAGATACTCACCATCAGCGCAATACCGGTAAAAAACCAGCGCTGCCACCCCCCTGCATCACTGAGAAAGCTGAAAGCGGCACCACGATTATGCAACAGCGTCAGGTTCAGCATAGGCAGCAACTCAACCGCCCGGCCATAAACCAGCGACACCGAGGCCCAGTACTTGGTGAACTGATCGACCAGAATGACCAGTACAGACAGGAGATACCAGCCAGCGCGGGATTGCATGATATTTACTATTGGCATCTGGTCACGCAAACCGACGCCGTTCGCCGGCACCTGTGATGTTTTCCACGCAGCGACCACACAACTCCGGGTGTTCAGCCACCGCACCCACATCGGCGCGGTGATGCCAACAGCGGACACATTTGTCATAGGACGTGCGGTCAACACGCAAAAACAAACCCTCAAGCTCCGTAGGTTCGGCGTCATTTGCCTCACTGAGCGGTGCCAGCCGGGCCTCGGAGGTAATCAACACAAAACGCAATTCATCATTCAGTTTACCCAACGCACTGGCCAGGGCACCGTCCGCGTACAGTACAACTTCCGCCTCCAGAGACTTCTGGATACCCGTTTCTTTTTTGCCCTCCAGTACCTTGTTGACCGCGTTTCGAGCCTTGGCAATTAGCGCCCAGTCGCTGTCGGGAATCGCATCTGCGACAGTGGGTGGCAGCGACCACCACTCCGCCATAAATATCGACTCTCCACGCTCCCCGGGCATCACCTGCCAGATTTCATCCGCCGTAAAACTGAGTATCGGAGCAATCCAGCGAACCAGCGCCTCGGCGATATGGTAAATTGCCGACTGCGCAGATCGTCTGGCCCTAGAGTTCTCCTGGCAGGTGTATTGGCGATCCTTGATGATATTCAGGTAGAAACCACCCATATCGGTGACACAAAAATTGTGCAACTTCTGGTAGATGGGGTGAAAATGGTAGCTGTCATAGGCGGCGAGAATATCCCGCTGGGCACTGGCAGCTCGACCCACTGCCCAGCGATCCAACTCCAGCATATCCTCGACCGGCAACAAATCCCGGGCCGGATCGAAACCGTTGAGATTTGAAAGCAGGAATCGGGCAGTATTGCGGATGCGCCGGTAGGAGTCGGCAGTGCGCTTGAGAATCTCCTCGGAAACGCTCATTTCCGCGCTGAAATCCGTCGCTGCAACCCACAGGCGCAGAACATCCGCCCCCAAATCGTTGACGACCTGCTGGGGCGACATCACATTGCCCAGGGATTTGGACATCTTTCGGCCATCGGCATCCACCGTGAAACCGTGTGTCAGAACAGCCCGGTATGGGGCACTGCCCTTGATGGCAATGGCTGTCTTCAGGGAAGACTGGAACCAGCCGCGGTGCTGATCGGACCCCTCCAGGTAGAGATCTGCCGGATAGGCGAGCTGGTCGCGGGCATCCAGCACGGCGGCATGGGTAACCCCGGAGTCGAACCAGACATCCAGCGTATCCGTAACCTTGGTATAGTCTGCAGCTTCGTCACCCAGCAACTCCGCCGCATCGAGATCAAACCAGGCATCAATGCCCGCCTGCTCAACACGCTGGGCAACCACCTCGATCAACTCGGCAGTGCGCGGGTGCCAATCGCCGGTTTCGCGGTGAAGAAACAGGGTTATCGGAACACCCCAGGTGCGCTGACGTGAAATACCCCAGTCGGGACTGTTCTCCAGCATTCCCTCAATGCGAGCCTGTCCCCAGGACGGATACCAGGTGACATCCTTCACTGCCTTGAGGGCATTATCCAGCAGGCCGTTCTGCTGCATGCCGATAAACCATTGCGGTGTGGCGCGATAGATTAGCGGGGTTTTGGTCCGCCAGCAGTGCGCATAGCTATGGGTAATTTTATGGGTGGCCAACAGTACGCCCCGCTGTTTCAGCAGCGCCAGAACCGCTTCATCCGCCTTGTAGACATGCTCGCCGGCAAACAGCGGCACGCTGTCGCGGAAAAGGCCATGATCATCAATATAATTGAGTGTGCCAATGCCGTATTTATTGGCCACCACGAAGTCTTCCATGCCGTGATCCGGCGCTGTGTGGACGCAGCCGGTACCGGTTTCTGTGGTGACATGGTCGCCCAGCAATACTGGCACCTGGCGATCATAAAACGGGTGCTGTAACAGCTGGTTCTCGAGCCGCAGTCCTTTGACACGACCGACAATCCGGTAGTCTTCCACACCCCAGCGCTTCATCACGGCAGGCACCAGCTCTTCGGCCAACAGAAAGCGACCGACACCCTCACCAACACCGGCATCGCACTGCACCAACACATAATCCAGCTCGGGATTGAGGCTGACGGCCTGATTGGAAGGCAGGGTCCAGGGCGTGGTGGTCCAGATGGCCACTGCGACCGGCCCTTCGCCAGCCACATCATCCACGAGGGCCAAAAAGGCTTCGGTATCCACAACCGGGAACGCCACATCGATGGAAAAAGACATTTTGTCCTGATATTCAACCTCAGCTTCCGCCAGGGCTGAGGCGCCGACCACACTCCAGTATACCGGCTTGAAGCCACGCACCAGATGACCGTTCTCTATGATCTTGCCCAGCGCCCGAATAATATTTGCCTCAAACTGGTAATCCATCGTCAGGTAAGGGTTTTCCCAGTCGCCCAGTACGCCGAGACGCATGAAATCCTTTTTCTGGCCATCCACCTGACGGCGCGCATACTCCCGGCATTTCTGACGAAATGTTTTGGTATCCACCTTGACGCCGGCCTTGCCGATTTTCTTTTCAACCTGGTGCTCGATGGGCAGCCCGTGGCAATCCCAACCGGGCACATAGGGCGCGTCATAACCGCTCAGCGTGCGGGACTTAACGACGATGTCCTTCAATATTTTATTGACCGAATGGCCGATATGAATATCGCCATTTGCGTAGGGAGGGCCGTCGTGCAAAATGAATTTCTGTCTGCCGTGACGCTGCTCACGAATTTTTTCGTAAAGCCCGGTGCTCTGCCAGGATTTCAGCATGGTCGGTTCCCGCTGGGCCAGATTGGCCTTCATGGGAAACTCGGTAAATGGCAAATTGAGGGTAGCTTTGTAATCAGTCATCGTTTTCCAACATCGGGGTTACACCGCGGCAAAGTACTGCCGGGCCAGCGCAATATCACTGTGAATTTTCGTTACCATGGCATCGAGAGAGCCAAACGTCTGCTCTTCCCGTATTTTCTTTTTGAATTCCACATGAATTCTTTGACCGTAGATTAACTGATCAAAATCCAGCAGGTGTACTTCCAGCACCGGTTTTATCAGGTCACCTACGGTTGGGCGCACGCCCACATTCGCGACACCAGGCAAGCGATTGCCATCCAGTACCACTTCAACCACATACACACCGCTCAATGGTGCGCGGTAGCGATAGAGATGCACATTGGCAGTGGGGATACCCAACTGTTGACCCAACTGCTGCCCGTAAACCACCCTGCCGGTAATCTGATAGGGTCGCCCCAGCAACGTTTCCGCCAGCGCAAAATCACCGACTTCCAACGCCCGACGAATGCGCGTACTGCTGATCCGCTCGCGGCCATACTGCAGGGTATGCGTGTCGATCACGTCAAAACCCTGCTGCTCCCCCACTTGCCTGAGCAGCTGGTCATTGCCACTTCGATCATGGCCAAAGCGAAAGTCGTCACCGACCACCAGACAGCGAACACCCAGTCCGTCTATTAACACTCTGTCAATAAATTGTCGGGCAGACAAACTGCGCAACGAAGGATTGAACTGAAGGCAGAGAACCCTATCTACACCTTCGCTGATCAGTGCCTCTACCTTTTCGCGTAAACGCATCAGCCGGGCCGGGGCCTGCTCTCCCGAGAAAAACTCCTGAGGCTGAGGTTCAAAAATAATCACCACAGAAGGCAGGCCGTATATTGCGGACTTTTCACGCAGCTGTTGCAGTATTGCCCGATGGCCGAGATGAACGCCGTCAAATGAGCCGATCGTCGCGACACAACCTCGATGCTCCGGACGCAGATTATGCAATCCGCGAATAAACTGATGCTTTTTTCCGGTCACTGGTTTGGAGTCACTGGCGGCTTTCATCGCGAAACAAAGGCGGCAGTATAACCCAGCCCAACGGGGGAAAAACAGGCGCGGGCACCGCCACGGCAACACTTTTGTGACAGCGCCCTAGCGATGGCGGAGGTGAGAGGGTCGCATGCCACCCACCAGCAAAAACAGTATGTATACCAGCATGCCACTGAGGCAGACCAACAGCATCCAGCCGGCGCGCTGCCAACCGCTCCAGAGGAGCCACTGATCCAGGTAAGTCGTGAATCCCCACAACGCCATCGCCATCAGCAGATTCGCACCCAGCAAAGTCAACAGAAAGCGGCGCCAGCCGGGAGCAGGACAATAAATACCGAGACGATACAGACCGCGAAACAGCAGTCCGGCATTCAGCATGGCCGCCAACGATGTCGCCAGCGCCAACCCGACATGCCCGATCCCAAAATAGTGGTGCAGCGGCAGGGCAAACGCCAAATTGAGTACCATATTGGTTACCAGGGCAATCACCCCGATACGCACCGGGGTTTTCATATCCTGTCGGGCAAAATAACCGGGAGCCAGCACTTTGATTAACATGAAAGCGATCAGACCAATTGCGTACGCCTGGAGGCTGAGGGTGGCCATCCCGATATCCCGCGGCGTCATCACATCACCGTAGTAAAACAGGGTCGCAAGAATAGGCTCGGCAAGCATCATCAACGCCACCGCCGCTGGAATGGCAACCAGCAGCACCATGCGCAGAGCCCAGTCGAGTGTGCGACTGAACACCTCCGTGGTGCGGGCAGCATGTTGCCGGGACAGACTCGGCAGAATCACGGTGGCGATAGCAATGCCAAACACACCCAACGGGAGTTCGGACAGCCGATCAGAATAATACAGCCACGAAATACTCCCCGTTGGCAGAAACGAGGCAATCACGGTATCCAGCAGCAGGTTGATCTGACTGACCGAGACACCAAAGATTGCCGGCACCATCAGGCGAAGCACCCTGCGCACACCGTCATCCCGCCAATCCACCTTAGGGTTCGGCAGCCTGTCAATCTGCGCGAGAAACGGCAACTGAAACAGCAGTTGCACAACCCCGGCCACCAGCACCCCCCAGGCCAGCGCGTAGACAGGCGCATCAAACCAGGGAGCGGCCACCAGCGCAGCGGTTATCAAGGTTAGGTTTAACAACACCGGCGTAAAAGCGGGCACGGCAAAACGGTCGTAACTGTTGAGAATCGCCCCAGCCAGGCCTGTCAGGGATATCAACATCAGATAGGGAAAAGTGATCCGCAGCATAGTGCTGGCGGCGTCAAACTTGTCCGGGTAATCGAGCCAGAAACCAAAGGCGAACAGTGCAGTGACCAACGGTGAAGCAATAACCACCAGAACAGTGAGCACAATCAGCGACGACCCCAGCACACCGGCCACACTATCCAGCAAAGCCTTGACCGCTGCCGGGGTGCCTTTTTCGCGATACTCACCCAGTACCGGCACGAATGCCTGGGCAAACGCACCCTCGGCAAACAATCGTCGAAAGAAATTCGGAATCTTGAAGGCGACAAAGAAGGCATCGGCCAGCGCATCGGCACCAATCACCCGGGCAAACACCATATCCCGCAGCAAGCCAAGCACCCGGGACAGCATGGTCATACTGCCGACCACGCTACTGGAACGCAGCAGCCCCGGCGCTACAGGGGGGGCTGCGGCTTTGGGCTCCAAAGGATTATCGTCTGAATTCTGTGGTTGCAAACCGGCATGGTCCCGACAATGGCTAAACGCAAGGGGCAAATCATAGTGATTTTGGTGACGGGATGATAGCGGCGCCGCCGATTGGAAAGATTCACACACTAGGCTCTGACAACCGGACCGACTGCTGGGTATTGCGCTTGAACGCGCCGCCAGACGCCCAGCTATCAAGCTAAACGCAATTTGCGGACTTTGTGGCCTTCGGCCTGTTGATAAGCCGCCCCAAAACCTGTATATTTCCGCGCCTTGAATCAAGACTCACGATTGAGAGGAGCACCCAGGTGGCCAATACACCCCAAGCACGCAAACGCGCACGTCAGAATGAACAGCGTCGCCAGCACAACGCCGGCCTGCGTTCTATGGTACGCACCTATATCAAGAAAACTTACGCCGCCATTGCAACCGGCGAAGTGACCACGGCGACTGCCGCCTACAATTCAGCGGTACCCGTCATTGACCGGATGGCCGACAAAGGCATTATTCACAAAAACAAGGCCGCCCGTCACAAGAGCAGACTGAACGCCCAATTGAAGGCAATGGCTACCAGCTAAGGGTTTGTCATCGCAATCAAAAAAACCGGCCGATGGCCGGTTTTTTTATGGCTGGCCGCTAATCGGCGATCAATAAATAGTCATTTTCTAACGACCTTTCAGCTCCAGACGTCGGGCCATTTCCGCCATCACCAGCATATAAAGTTCATCCCCGAGATAGGCGTCCTCCACCTTGTAGTCAATGTTAGGGTTATCATTGATTTCAATTACGTAGGCCTGCTTGCCCTGGTGCTTGATATCGACGCCATATAAACCACTACCGATTACCCTGGCGGCACGCAATGCAGCATCCAGCACCTCCCTCGGCACTTCGTAGGTGGGCAGGGTTTCAAATCCACCCGAGTTAAAGCGTTTGCTGCCGTGATTGTAGATTTGCCAGTGATTGCGTGCCATGTAGTAACGACACGCATACAGAGGCCGGTTGTTGAATACCCCGATGCGCCAGTCAAAATTGGTGTAGAGATACTCCTGCACCAATACCAGCGCAGTGGTTTTCAACAGCTCTTCCAGATGCGCCGACAACTCCCCCCGGTTAGCAGCTTTGAATACCCCTTTGGAAAACGAACCCTCGGGTATCTTTAATACCACGGGGTAGCCAAATTCCTTTTCAATGGCATCCAGGTCGTCGGGGTTGTGCGTGGAAAACACCTGCGTTTTGAGCGCGGGGACACCGTTGTAGGTAAAGGCATCCTGTAAAAACACCTTGTTACAGCAACGCAAAATGGAGGTGGGATCATCGATCACGACCATCCCCTCTATCTCCGCCTTGCGGGCAAAACGGAAGGTGTGATGGTCGATAGCGGTGGTCTCACGGATGAACAGGCCATCATATTCGCCGAGGCGCGGGTAATCCCTGGCAGTGATCAGCTCCGCATTGATATTACACTTGGCGGCAGCCTTGATAAAACGGCTCAGGGCCTCCTTGTTACTGGGAGGCATCTCCTCCTTGGGATCCACTAATACGCCCAGCTCCCAGCGATAGGATTTCTTCTTTTTCGGGCTCTGCCAGCGTTTTTCGTTGAATTTTAGCAGCGCTTCCACAAATTTCGGGCGCTCCGCTTTTGGCAATTTGTCCAGTGAAATGGCAACAATACTTTTTACTTGCCAGCCACCGGACCAGAACAACACGACTTTCAACATGGGGGCCGGGTACACAGAAAACAGTCGCTGCCCAAACCTGGAAAAACCGGGATCTGATGCAATCCCAAAATTCACATAAAACGTTTTTTTCTCTCCATCGCCTCCTGCATTGGAGCCGGACAACAGCAGTTCGCCAGTGATCCGCGACATGTACAACAACTTGCTGCGCAGATCATTGATCGTGTTCACCGAGGGCATCACTCGATGCCCCCGGGCCTCCGCCAGCAGGGAGCAGTAGTACCCCCTACTCAGATACTTTTCACTGTCGCACAGGTTGATCAGACTGAGCTTTTTCTCACCTTTTTTCGGGTGATCCTCCAGGTATTGTTCAAAACTGATGACCCGGTCATCGAAGCCAAAGCCTTTGATATCCTCGAGATCGTCCACCACCAGTAAAAGATTGGACATAAATTGTTTACTCTGTCTGTATTGTCAGCAAATACCGAGTGACGCTTTGAGGTTACCGGATCCCGGCAGCCTGTCGATCCACTTGATCATATCCTTTGACATCAATGTGTTAGTTAAACGTATGAACTCTCCAGTTGTGCTTGGGAGAGTGCCAAGGAGAGTCCCGGGGAGAGAGCCGGAAACCCGCCGTCTCCCCGCTATTTAAACAGCTCATCCAGACCGAGATTATCGAGTTCGAAGCGCACCAGTTTCCGTATATCCTCGGGATAGTGACAAGTGAGCGAATCGCGCGCCAGGCGCTCGGCAGTAGCAATGGGCAGTGTACGAATCAACCATTTCACCTGGGGTAATTTAGCGGCACTCATACTGAGTGTACGCATGCCGAGGCCGAGCAACAGGACCACTGCCACCGGATCCGAAGCCATCTCACCACAGAGACTGACCGGGATCCCAGCATCTTTGGCCAGCTTGAGAATGCGCTGAATCTCGAGCAGCACAGCGGGGTGCACATGGTCATAACGGGCTGACACCCGGGGGTTGTCACGATCCAGCGCCAGCAGATACTGGCTGAGGTCATTGGAACCGATGGAAATAAAATCGATCTTTCCGGCCCAGAACGGAATCTGGGAAATAGCTGCCGGCACTTCCACCATAACGCCTAAATCAGGCCTGGTAACAGCGTAGCCCTCCGCTGTCAGTTGTTCCATGGCATCGAGAAAAATTTCGGAAAAGTCATCGAGCTCACTGGTGGAACTGACCATTGGCAGCAGAATTCGCAGATTGTCCATGCCCTCTGCTGCGCGCATCATGGCGCGCACCTGAGTCATCAGTAGCTGGCTGTTATCCAGGGTAAAACGCACCCCGCGCCAACCCAGGGCCGGATTTTTTTCATTGTCGACCGGGAAATAGGGCAATTGCTTGTCGCCACCGACATCCAGGGTCCGCATATGAACCGGCTTGCCTCGATAGGCATCCAGCACTTGCCGATAGACCCCGATCTGCTCTTCCTCGGAGGGGAAGCTATCGTGCACCATAAAGGGAATTTCTGTGCGGTACAGGCCCACACCCTGGGCACCGCTCAAAAGTCCCGGGGAAATATCTGCCAACAGCCCAGTATTGGTGTAAAGGGTCACGGCGATACCATCCGGGGTCACGGCCGGCAAATCGCGCATTTTTTCCAACTGCTTGATCAGCGCGCGACGATCATTCACCAACCGCTGGTACTCTGCCAGTACCGCATCACCGGGATTGAGCAGTACCTGACCATTGTTGCCGTCAACAATAATTTGGGCGTCATCAACCAGCCGACGCAACCGGCCGGTGCCCATGACAGCAGGAATACCCAGCGCATTGGCGAGCACGGCCGTATGGGACAGACCGGAGCCGTCAAAACAGACCAGCCCCACCAATTTGTCACTGGGGATCAGGGCAATATCGGAAACACTCACCTGAAAGCCCACCAATACGATGTTTGTATCAGGCGGAATGGCCACAGGCTTGATACCCCGCCAGGCGTTGAACAACTTGTTACCCAGATGGTGAATATCTTCGTGACGGGCTTTCAGATAAGGGTCATCCATCTCCAGAAACAGTTCGGCAAAATGCTGCACTGCCTTGCGCAGCGATCCCGGTAACCAGTTGCCGCCACGAATGCCCTTCTCTACATAGGAGCAGAATGCGGGATCCTCCAGCAGCATATTGTAGGCGCTGAAAATACCGGCGACACTGCCGGATATCTCTTTGCCAAGGGACGCCTGCTCGTGATCAATTTGTGCCCGCACCACGGCAAGCAGTTTCTGCCAGTCCTCCACGGCACCGGGAATATCTTCACAGGGCGCATCGAGCACAGAGTAGAGTTCACCGTGATCGCTAATTTTGATATGACCGATACCGATACCGGGTGCACCCTTGACACCAGACACCCGCTCGTTGAGGCCGATCATATCGCCCTGGGCAAGCGGACTGGTACCCAGCAACAATGCCAGATGAGCTGCCAGCGTCACTAAAAAGCCCTGTTCCTCCTCCGACAGTTCCCGGATTTCACGACCCTGAACCACCAGAACACCAATGACTTTACCGGCATGCACGATAGGCACACCACAAAAACTGTGGAACTGCTCTTCCCGTGTTTCTGCGACATAACAATATGAGGGATGTACTGTGCCATCGGCCAGATTGACCGGATGGCGACTGGTGGCGACCAGCCCCACCAGCCCTGTGCCAGGCGGCAACTTGACGTTGCGTACGGCTTTTGCGGCCAGACCGTGGGATGCCAGTAACAGCATTTCCCGCTGGTCATTCGCCAGGTAGAGGCTGCACACATCCACCGCCATGGTCTGACTGATAGACTCAACGATCAGGTTAACCTGATCAATAGGTGTATCAGCCGTCGCCACGGTCTGGACGATACGCGCTAACTCATGAACAACACTTTTCATAGCAATAATCGTTAACCATCAACATCCAATGGAAAAAACCCTTCAGACTACCGTTCTATTCAACAACACTCACTTCGCTATTTAAGAGGATTGCGAAAAAACCACAAGGGGTATTTATCACGAGCGCCCGCCCGTAAGCGATGCAATATCTGCAAGATCAGCGTGAAGTAAACCGCAAAGCCATTTACAGCAATCCACCTTAGATCCGATAATCGCACACCTCAATCCGGTTCGCACCACCATGACATCCATCTCTGTCGACACACCTCCCGAACAGGAAGTCGAGCATCTCCTGTTTTCACAGATTGCCAGTGATCTCACCGTGAAAGGTTACACGGTTATTCCCAACGCCCTGCCCGGGCTATTGTCAGAAAAGCTGTTTGGCCAGATACAATCACTTCACAGCCATGATTTCAGCGAAGCAGGCGTGGGTCGCAATCATGATCAAACCCTGAACCGGTTTGTCCGACGGGATGCCATCCGCTGGATTGCAGGGGAAACATCACCGGAGCAACGCTGGCTGGAGTGGACCAGTCGATTACAGACATACCTCAACCGACACCTTTTTCTTGGCTTATTCTCTTACGAGAGTCATTTTTCACATTACCGTCCCGGCGATTTTTACCGCAAACATCTGGACGCCTTTCGGGGTCAGACCAACCGTCGACTCTCGACAGTGGCTTACCTGAATCCCGGCTGGATGCCAGACGACGGCGGCGAACTGATTCTGTTCAATGAAATGGGGGAACGGGAAA